>CALHCQ010000187.1 GCA_937936645.1 uncultured Algibacter sp. | reverse complement strand
TTTTTTTAAAAATATTTTATAATGTTTTTTTTATTGTTAAACCTATTAATTAATGTATATTGAGCGCGATAAATAATTTATACATATGGACGATAGAGTCAAATTTGAAATTGAGTTTCCAATACAAGCTTCACCACAACTTTTATATCAATATATATCTACACCTTCAGGATTATCAGAATGGTATTCTGACAATGTAAATTCTCGTGGCGAACTATTTACCTTTATTTGGGACGATAGCGAAGAAAAAGCTAAACTTTTAAGTAAAAAGGCAGGGAAACTTGTTAAATTTAAGTGGCTGGAAGATGAAGATGATGACGTATCGTATTTTGAAATTAGAATACAGGTAGATGCCATAACTAAAGATGTCTCTTTAATGATTACCGACTTTGCCGATGATGATGATGAGGCCGATGAAGCTAAAATGTTATGGGAAAATCAAATTTCTAGTTTAAAGCAAGTTTTAGGATCTGCATAATTCGATGAAAAGTAATTTATATTATATATTTGCCTTACTCTAACTAAAATAGGAGTAAGGCTTTTTTTTATGATAAATTTTAACGCAAATATTCTAGATAATAATACGGTATTAACCATTAATAACAGAGGCTTCGCTTATGGAGACGCGTTATTTGAAACGATTAAAGTATCTAACGGAAAAATTCTTTTTTGGGAAGATCATTACTTTAGGTTAATGGCTTCTATGCGTATTATGCGCATGGAAATACCTATGAATTTTACTATGGAATATTTGGAAGCCGAAATACAAAAAACATTAACTGCTAATACTCTAGAGAACAAATCGGCACGTGTAAAATTATTTATTTGCAGAAACGATGGTGGCTTGTATTTACCAGAAACAAACCATATTAGTTTTGCTATTACTGTAAAAAGTATAGACCAGCATGTTTATCAATTATCTAATAACCAATACGAGGTCGATTTATTTAAAGACCACTATGTGTCTACAAGTTTACTGTCTACATTAAAAACAAATAATAAGGCAATAAATGTTATTGGTAATATATATGCTAAAGAAAATAAATTACAAAACTGTTTTCTTTTAAATACCGATAAACAAATTGTTGAGGCCTTAAATGGAAATGTTTTTCTTGTTAAAGGAAATACTATAAAAACACCACCAACAACTAATGGTTGCTTAAAAGGTGTTATGCGTAAGCAAATTATAGATTTAGTAGAAAAATTACCAGATTATAACTTGGAAGAAAGCCCAATATCGCCTTTTGAAATTCAAAAAGCAGACGAGATATTTATTACGAATGTTATTGTTGGTATACAAAGTATTACTAAATACAGAAAAAAGGTATTTAAAAATGATTTAGCTACTGTATTAATAAACAAACTTAATATAAAAATACGCTTAGGTTAATTGTAGTTTGGATTTTCTGGCGCGTTAGACCATATGCTATATTCGCCACCAAGCTCTAACATTTTTTCTTTCCAGAAAGATTCGTAATGCTTTTCTATAATAGCGTTTTTATAGGTATTCTCTGTAACAACCCAAGAATTCGATTTTAATTCTGTTTCTAATTGATTGGTTTCCCAACCCGAATAACCTAAAAAGAAACGTATATCGTTTTCGTTTATAGTATTGTTAGAAATTAGCTCTGCAACCTTAGCAAAATCGCCTCCCCAAAATATGCCTAACGATATTTCTATACTACCAGGAATAAGTTGTGGCACTTTGTGTATAAAGTATAAATTATCTTGTTCTACAGGTCCGCCATTGTATACTTTAAAATTTGCATTTACATCGGGGATAAGATCGTTAATATTATACTCTAAAGGTTTGTTTAAAATAAAACCTATAGAGCCTTCTTGCGAGTGGTCGGCCAATAATACGATGGAGCGGTTAAAGGACATATCACCTATAATTGCTGGCTCGGCAATTAATAGGTTACCTTTTTGGGGGTTTGTTATTGTCATATGTTGGTATATTAAACTAAAATAATGTTAATTTTTTAATAATACAACACTTTAATCGTTATTTTGACAAAAAAAAGCCTTTTATTACAATAATAAAAGGCTTTTTGTATATGCTTATAAATACTAGTTTACTGCATTTGATAAGTCTGATCCTGCTTTAAACTTAATAACGTTTTTAGCTTTGATTTGAATAGTACCACCAGTCTGAGGGTTTCTTCCTTCTCTTGCAGCTCTTTGAGAAACTGACCAAGAACCAAAACCTACTAAAGAAACTCTTTTACCTCCTTTTAAGGCACCTTCTATTTCTCCTATAGCACACTCTAAAGCTTTTTTTGCTGATGCTTTAGTGATTCCTGCTTGCTCAGCCATTGCGTCAATTAAATCTGTTTTGTTCATAATTGTTAAGTTTTATTTATTAATTTACTGATCAACGTTTTTGTTTAATCTCTTACAAAGCTATACGTATTATGCTATCATGCAAGTAATAACGGGCTAAATGCCCGATATTGTTAACAACTTCGTTATTTTGTTAATAAAGATTCGTTGAATTTATCATTTTTCTATAACATCAGTGATAACAAGGGTTTACAGGACTTTAGCATCTGTTTCAAATTGATATCCGTTTAATAACGATTTTACATCCATAACTCGTTTTCCTGGTAGCTTAATTTCTAATATATTTATGTAACCTTCTTTTACTGCAATCTTCATTTCTTTTTTAGTACTTAAAATAGCACCTATGGCATTATTATGCGCCACAAGCTCTTTGCTGGCTTTATAAATTTTTACATCTAACTGTTGGTCTGCATTAACTAATGTACACCAAGCTGCTGGGTAAGGGCTTAAACCACGAATTTGGTTGTAAATGTTATTTATAGCATTTGTCCAGTCTATTTTACAATTATCTCTATTAAGTTTATAGGCTGTTTTAATGTCTTGCGTATCTAACTGCGGCGTGGTTACAACCAAATCGTTTTCTATTTGTTTGACTGTTTTTAAAACAAGCTCGCTTCCTATAGCCATTAATTTGTCGTGCAAACTACCTGCATTTTCTTCGGGTAAGATATTTATTTCTTCTTGCAAAATCATTGCGCCTGTGTCTATTTTTTCATCAATAAAAAAAGTAGACACCCCTGTTTTTGTTTCACCATTAATTATAGCCCAGTTAATTGGTGCTGCACCTCTATAATTGGGTAGTAGTGATGCGTGTAAATTAAAGGTACCATAATCTGGCATTTGCCAAACCGCCTTGGGTAACATTCTAAAAGCAACAACAATTTGTAAATTAGCATTTAAAGCTTTTAAAGTATCTAGAAACGTACTGTCTTTTAGGTTGGTAGGTTGTAATATATTTAATGCTTTTGTTTTTGCATATTTTTTTACAGCACTTTCGTTTAGTTTTCTACCACGGCCTGCTGGTTTATCTGGAGCTGTAATAACCCCTACAATGTTGTAATTATGGTCTACTAAAGTTTTTAATGTGGTTACAGCAAAATCTGGTGTACCCATAAAAATAATTCGTAATGCTTTCATCTTATTTAATTGATGTGTTAATAGTTTTTAAGTTACTTATAAATGGCTAAGTTTATAAGTATTTGATGGAGTTACCTGTATTATTTGATGTTCTAATAATATTTTTAAAACATGGTTTACTTCTAAATCGCTACATTTTAAAGTGCTACAAATGGTTCTAGAATTAATATCTCCGTTTTGTAAAAGCTCTATAATCTTGTTTTTTAAAACTTTTATATCGGTATTTTTTTTAGGTTTATTAATGTTTGTACATACCGAGCAGACTTGGCAGGGTTCTATATCTTTTTCGCCAAAATAGGTGAGTAGTTGTATGCTTTTACATAGGGTATCATTTTCAATATAATTAAGCATGGCTTTAACTTGGCCCTGTTTTAATTTATTTTGCAATACAATACCTTTAGATATCCTGTTTATGGTTTTCTCGTCTTCTCTGGGTTCTATAAATGTAATTTGAGCATCTGTTTTACCTGTTTGTAAAGTAATAATATCGTCTTTTTCTAACTTAAGTAAAGCTTTCATTAAAACGGCTTCGTTAATGGCGGCTTTATTTGCAATTTGTAATGTGTTTATTTTAGTTTCTGTATCAAACACGCCTCCGTAAAGGCGTAAAATACATTTTACAATAATATTTAAATCTAGATGTGTTTTTAAATAATTAAAAAGCGCATTATTGCTAACAATAAATTGTAATGACACTTTGTTTTTAAATTGTTTTGTTAAAGAAATAATACTATTTCTGTCTAACACTAAAAGCACATTGTAACACAGTGACATGTTAAATTTATAAATGTTACAAAATGTATTAAAATCGAAATCGTGTGTTATGTATTCGCCTTCGCCGTAAGAAATTTGAAAATAACTACACAGCTTTCTATATACTGTTTTTATAAAACTAACCGATGGCAAAACATCTATAAATTGTTTTTCTACCAATGGTTTATCGCTGTTGTTTTTTAAAATAACCGCAAAGGCTTTTTCGCCGTTTCTTCCTGCGCGACCTGCTTCTTGAAAATAACTTTCTATACTTTCTGGAAGGTTTAAATGAATAACCGTTTTAACATTTGGCTTATCTATACCCATACCAAAGGCATTGGTAGCTACCATAACTTGTCTTTTATCTTGTAGCCAATGCGCCATATGGGTTTCTTTGTCGGCATTCGATAATCCGCCATGATAATTGGTTGCTGTTATGTTTTTAGACTGTAAAAACTGCACAAGTGATACTGTAGATTTTCTATTTCTAACATAAATAATAGAAGAACTCGTATATTTTTTCAAAATGGTTTCTAGCCTATAATATTTATCTTCTTCATGTAAAACAAGATAGGCCAAATTAGGCCTAAAAAAGGATTGCCTAAATATTTTTGGGTTTAAAAAATCGAGCTCTTTTACAATGTCTTTTATAGCCTCGGGACGGGCAGAGGCGGTTAAAGCCAAACAATTAACGGTAGGGTGTAATTGCCTAAGTATGGTTATGTTTTTGTATGCCGGTCTAAAATCGTTACCCCACTGCGATACACAATGTGCCTCGTCTACAGCTATTAAGTTTACAGGCATTAGCTTTATACGTGCTTGCACGATATCTTGTTGTAAACGCTCTGGCGATAAATATAAAAATTTGTAATTACCGTAGATGCAATTATCTAAAAGGGCATCTAATTCTTGGTAAGATATACCACTGGTAATAGCCATGGCTTTTATACCTTTATTTTGTAAGCCCTGTACTTGGTCTTTCATTAAAGCTATTAATGGCGATATTACAATGCAAATACCTTTTTTTACCAAAGCAGGCACTTGAAAACAAATAGATTTACCACCACCGGTTGGCAATAAAGCAAACGTATCTTCGCCATTTAGTACAGCCTCTATAATGGCTTCTTGGTTATGCCTAAAGGATGTAAATTTCCAGTAGCGCTCTAATATGTTAATAGGATGCTCCATAGTACTTACTCACCAATGGTATTTAATATAAATTGAACACGCTGCTCTACACTACCAAAAGGCACATCTATAACCGAATAGTTATACGTTTTATACGTTTGTAGTATATAATCATGAATTTTTAACGCCTGATTAAAACTTTCGTAACGCTCATTATCTGTAACATAAATGTCTT
>CALHCQ010000186.1 GCA_937936645.1 uncultured Algibacter sp. | reverse complement strand
AGATAGTTTAACACCAACTAGAGCTGAAGTAAACGATGTTGCAAACTCTGTAATGGATGGTGCAGATGCCGTGATGTTATCTGGAGAAACATCGGTTGGTAACTACCCTGTACAAGTTATTAAGCAAATGGCAGACATATTAAAAAGTGTCGAAGATTCTAAGCTAATACAAGTACCACAATTACCTCCGCACATACGTACAAACCGTTATATAACAAAATCTATTTGTTATCATGCGGCTAATATGGCAAACGAAATTAATGCAAAAGGTATATCTACATTAACAAATAGTGGTTATACAGCATTTCAAATCTCTGCATGGAGACCTTCATGTCATATATTAGTTTTTACGTCTAACAAACAAATTTTAACACGTCTAAGTCTCTTATGGGGTGTTAAAGCTTTTTATTATGATAAGTTTGTTAGTACAGACGAAACTATAGATGATGTAAATAAAATAGCTTGCGAAAAAGGCTATTTAGAAGAAGGAGATATGCTTATTAGTTTAGCAGCTATGCCAATACAAGAAAAAGGTATGGTGAATACCTTACGTGTTACAGAAATAAAAACATGTCATAATTAAAAAGAATATGTTTTAAAAAATAATTTAAAATTTTTAAAAGCCATCTATTTTTATAGATGGCTTTTTTTGTTTTTCAATTGTAGTCTATAAAATCTAAAAACAGCATATAATTCCTTTTTAAACAAATAAAAAATATTTTTTTTAATATGTTAACTTAGTGTTATAGATCTTTTTAAAAGGTTTTAGTTATTGGTTTTTATTGTCTTACAGGATTGTAAAGGATAGCTTGTTCCTTTTGTTAATATATATTTGAAATTACCAAAAACACACTTTTGTGTTTTAAACAAACCAAACTAAAATTAAAATGAGACAAAATTTAAAAGTATTCCGCAAAATGACTTCCTTACTTGCGTTGGCTGTAATGACTTCATGTTCTAATAATGAAAATTTAGAAGAACCTACAGAACTTGTAGATTTAAATGTAAGCCCTGTAACAGAAAAAAAAATAGATTTTCCAGAAACAAGTTCTAAGTGCAGAGATGGTTTTTTTGGAGATCAATTTTATTTGTTTTCTGGAGGCACAGATGTTAATAAAATAAAAAGAGGAAAAGAAATTGATGACAGGACCTGTTACTACGATTACACACAAAGAAACATAAGTGGTATTACAACTGGAGTATATCAGTTAAAAGCAAACTCAAATCATATTGACGGAAAACAGCCTAGAATAGAAAGAGCAAGCCAAACTGTAGATGGTAATAAGAAAGGTACTTATGTACAGATATCTGGCTATCTTACTGTTAATAGGGTTGGTCATGTTAGCGATAATTTTGGTAGAACTCACATAAAGGATGGTTCCGGTACTTATCCCATACAAGCTAAAGGGAAAGATACATCTGGTAGAGGATCAAAGGACCCTGCTATAGCATTATTACTTATTAAGCCTATAAAATGGGATTCTAATGGTCAGTCTGAATTTAGTGCATATTTAGAGGTTATTAAAGAGCGAGGCGGATCTGGAGACGGAAGAATTGTAATTGATTTACAGGCCAAAGGTATAAATGCAAAATTTAAAAGAGGACAAAGAAGATTTGTATCTGTTAAAACAGGCTTTAGAGATAAATCTGGTAATTTAGAACATTATGTCGACGTTAAGATAGGTAATCAAACATATACTTTTGAAGTGCCAAGTCCAGAATTAGCAACTCAAGCTAAACTTCGTTTTGGTGCTTATCGCTGTAAGGGTGGTGAAGCAGAACTGTTATGGGACACAGTAACTCATAAGATTAAAAAAAGTTAATTATTAATACCTTTATTTATAAACGCTTGATTTTTTAATGAAAATCAGGCGTTTATATTTATTTTCCTGCTTTTTACTTATAAATTCGATGTAACGATTTAATTATGATTTTCTATTGAAAATTTTAGCCTTTAAAACCTATTTTTAATTGTTTAGATATGGCTTTTTTTGTGTAAAAAATTGTGTTTAAGGATGATATAGATATTCCTAGCAGTCTTACCGAGTTGTTTAGTTTTTCTTGATATAGTAAACCCTTTGCGGTGTCAAGAATAATGTTTTTGTCGCTTATAAAATATGGAAGCGTTTTACTTCTTGTTTGTTGTGTAAAGTCGCTGTATTTTATTTTTAGTGTTATGGTTTTTCCTGCTATTTTATTTTTTGTTAATCTATTACTTACCTCGTTAGCAATTTGTTCTAGTTTGTCTAACATAAAAATTTCGCTAGACAGGTTTTCACTAAAAGTTCTTTCGGCAGCAAGGCTTTTTCTAATTCTATTAGGTTTTACCTCGCTTAAGTGAATACCTCTTACAACTTGGTAATAAAACTGTCCCGATTTACCAAAGTTAGTATTTAAGTATTCTATAGTTTTTTCTTTTAAATCCTTACCTGTAAATATGCCTTTTTGGTACATTTTTTCTGCAGTTACCTTACCTACACCATAAAATTTTCGAATATCTAAGGTTTCTAAAAAAGAGACAACCTCTTCAGGTTTAACTAATTTTTGTCCGTTAGGTTTATTGTAATCACTTGCTATTTTTGCAACAAATTTGTTTATAGAAATTCCTGCCGAGGCTGTTAGTCCAACCTCATTAAAAATTCGTGTCCTAATTTCTTGAGCAATTAAAGAAGCGCTAGGGTTGTTTTTTTTATTTGTTGTAACGTCTAGATATGCCTCATCTAAAGATAAAGGCTCTACTAAATCTGTGTAATCAAAAAAAATGGTTTTTATTTTTGTTGATAGCTCTCTGTAACGTTTAAAATCAGGCTTTACAAAAATTAAGTGCGGGCAAAGTTTTATAGCTAGTTTGCCAGACATGGCACTTTTTACCCCAAATTTTCTAGCCTCATAACTAGCAGCGCTAATTACACCACGTTTACCACTGCCACCAACAGCAATAGCTTTGCCTTTTAGCTCTGGCTTATCCATTTGTGCTACAGATGCGTAAAAGGCATCCATATCGACATGAATAATTTTTCTTATTGGTAAATGGTTAGACATCTTGTAAATTTATACATTTAATATGTTTTCTATTATTAAAATTTAAGTCGAATTTTGCAACAATAAAAATCAATACATTTTATGATAGAAATAGAACGTAAGTTTTTAGTAAAATCTCATGCTTTTAAACAAGAGGCTTTTAACAGCACTCAAATTATTCAAGGTTTTTTAAATACCCATAAAGCACGTACTGTTCGTGTTCGAGTTAGAGGCGATAAAGGATATTTAACAATTAAAGGCAAATCTACAACCAATGGGTTAGAACGTTTTGAATGGGAAAAAGAGATTGCTTTAACCGAAGCCAAAGCGTTACTACAACTTTGCGAAAAAGGAGTTATAGAAAAAATAAGATACGAGGTTAAACAAGGCGATCATATTTTTGAAGTTGATGAGTTTTTTGGAGACAATGAAGGTTTAGTAGTGGCCGAGGTTGAATTAAAAACTAAAACCGATACTTTTTTAAAGCCAAGTTGGTTGGCTCAAGAAGTAACTGGGCAAATAAAGTATTATAATTCACAATTAAGTAAATATCCTTACAGTACTTGGGATAAATAAAATACAATATATGGAAAGTGTTTTTAACGATTTCGAAATTCAAAAAGCGTTAGATAGTTTAGGGGTAAAACCTAAAAATATGGGCAGCTCTACGGGAACAAATTTTTTTTCCAACGGGGAGCTTATTAAAAGCTATTCGCCAGTAGATGGCAAATTGATTGCCGAAGTTGTAGCATCCAATACATCCGATTACGAAAAAGTAATAGCAACAGCAGCTACAGCTTTTAAAGTTTGGCGCGAAAAACCAGCTCCATATCGAGGAGAAATTGTTAGGCAGTTTGGTGATAAACTTCGAGAAAAAAAAGAAGCTTTAGGTAAATTGGTGTCCTATGAAATGGGGAAAAGTTATCAAGAAGGACTAGGGGAAGTACAAGAAATGATAGATATATGCGATTTTGCGGTTGGGTTATCTAGGCAATTACACGGCTTAACAATGCATTCTGAAAGGCCAGGACATCGCATGTACGAGCAATACCATGCCTTAGGTATTGTTGGTATTATTTCTGCTTTTAATTTTCCCGTAGCTGTTTGGGCTTGGAATACCGCTTTAGCATGGATTTGTGGGGATGTTTGTGTATGGAAACCTAGCGAAAAAACACCACTTTGTGCCATAGCGTGTCAAAAGATAGCCGCTCAAGTTTTTAAAAATAATAATTTGCCAGAAGGTATTTCCTGCCTTGTTTCTGGAAATAGTAATATAGGAGCGCTAATTAGTAACGATACACGCATACCTTTGGTATCTGCAACAGGATCTACAAAAATGGGGAAGATTGTAGCACAAGCTGTAGCAGCTAGGTTGGGTAAATCTTTGTTAGAATTGGGAGGTAATAATGCTATTATCGTTACACCAGATGCCGATATAAAAATGACTGTTATAGGCGCTGTTTTTGGTGCTGTTGGAACAGCTGGGCAGCGCTGTACTTCTACACGTCGTTTAATTGTTCATGAATCTGTTTTTAATAAAGTCAAGGAGTCACTTATTAGTGCTTATAAACAATTGGAAATAGGTAATCCCTTAGATCAAAAAAATCACATAGGCCCACTTATAGACAAACAAGCTGTAGCAGCTTATGTTAATGCTATAAATATGGCAGAAGCCCAAGGAGGAGCAGTTGTAGTTTCTGGAGGCGTTTTAGCAGGTAACAATTATAATAGTGGTTGCTATGTTAAACCTGCTATAATTGAGGTTAATTCTAATCTAGAAATTGTACAAAAAGAAACATTTGCTCCTGTTTTGTATTTAATAAAATATAAAGGCGATGTCACAGAAGCCATAACGATACAAAACAGTGTGTCACAAGGGTTGTCGTCTGCTATAATGACCAATAATTTACGTGAAGCCGAATTGTTTTTATCTGTTTCAGGATCAGATTGTGGTATAGCCAATGTAAATATAGGGACTTCTGGTGCCGAAATTGGAGGCGCTTTTGGAGGAGAGAAAGATACAGGAGGCGGCAGAGAATCTGGTAGCGATGCCTGGAAAGTATACATGCGTAGACAAACAAATACCATTAATTACACGACAAATTTACCTTTAGCTCAGGGCATAAAGTTTAATTTGTAAAACCTAATTTTTTCAGTAAAAAACTATTAAAAGTCATATTTATCTATAATGTGACTTTTTTTTGTTTTGTGTTTCTTACTTATGTTACCTTAAATTGATTATATTGTAACCAACATTATTTATTAATTAACTTAAAATAACCAAAATGAGTAAAAAATCAACCTACATTTTAGGTATTCTGCTCACTATTATTATTGGTGCTGTTTTGAATTATTTTTTATGTTGTAGCGTTCGCTATGGTAAGAAATCACATAAAAATAAAGCAGTAAAAACCAGTGTAGTAGCAGCGCCTAAAGTTACTAGTGCAAGTAACAACGCTTTTTCTGTAACAGACAAAAGCAATGGTATGCATATTTATGCGGAACAAGATAATTTTAATTTTAAAACGTCTAGTTTTAATATTTTAAAGCCAATTTCTGGTCAAGTATCAACATCAGTGTTAAAGTTAAAAGACTACCTCTTAGCCAATCCATCAAAAACAGTTGATATTACAGGGTATTACAAAAGTAAAGAAGTTAATAATTCAGCATTTCCAAATTTAGGATTAGCAAGATCTAATAGCGTTAAAAATTACTTAGTTTCACGAGGTATACCTTCTAAGCAAATAGATACTACTGGAAAATTAAATGATACTATAGAAGCAGATGCTACCAATACATTATTTGGACCATTAACTTTTAATGTGTTAAATATAGATGCAAACGACACATCGGCTATAGATGCCTTAAAGACAGCTTGCGATGCTATTAAAAGAGAGCCGTTAATTTTTCACTTTAAAACGGGTCAAGCGTCTATAAACTTAACAGCTAAACAGCGTCAAAAAATTGCAGATATTTCGCATTGTATAGATAAATTAGGGGTTAAAGTTGTACTTGTTGGGCATACCGATAGTGCTGGAGACGCTGGTAGAAACCTTGTTTTGGGTCAGCAAAGAGCCGATTTTGCTAAAAATTATTTAATTAAAAATGGAATTCTAGAATCTAATATTATATCGACTTCTAAAGGAGAACAAGAGCCTGTTGCCGATAATAATACGCCAGAAGGTAAAGCCGAAAATAGAAGAACCGAAGTAACAATAAAATAAATTATAAATTTAAAAACATAAACATATGAATTGGTGTATATTAATCCCATTACTAGTAGGTGCGCTTTGTGCGCTTTTAGGATATTTTTTAGGAAAATATTTAGGTGCTAACCACGACGAATACGATATTAAAATAGCACGTTTAGAAGCAGAATTAGATGAGTGTAAGTCTAGTAAAGCAACGGCACTGTCTAGCTTAGAGAATGAGTTGAAAACAACGAAATCATCATTAACTTCTAAAATTTCTGACTTTTCTAATTTAGAAAATCAGTTAAGCACAGCAAAATTATCTTTAGACTCGTCAAATGCATCTAAAGTAAGTTTAGAAGACGAATTAAAGGCTGCAAAAACAGCATTAGAAGCCTCTAAAGCATCAAAAACAGGTTTAGAAAGCCAGTTAAATACAACAAAACTATCTTTAGATTCATCAAACGCATCTAAGGTAAGTTTAGAGGACGAGTTAAAGGCTGCAAAATCAGCATTAGAAGCCTCTAAAACTTCAAAAATAAATTTAGAAAATGAATTAAAAGATGCTAAACTATCTTTAGAATCTGCAAATTCATCTAAAGCAAGCTTAGAGACACAGTTAAATACGACAAAAGTATCTTTAGACGCATGTTTAAAGTCTAAGTCAGACATGAGTGCATCTATAGCAGCTGCTGCAGCTGCACCAGTATTAATTCCTTTTAATGGTGATGCTGCTAAAGCTGTGTTTGGTAAAAAAATAAAGCAAGACGATTTAACAGTTGTAGAGGGTATTGGGCCAAAAATTCAACAATTGTTTCATAATCATGATGTGAAAACATGGAAAGCCTTATCGGAATGTTCTATAGAGAAATGTCAAACGGTATTAGACTCTGGAGGAGAGCGTTACAAAATACACAAGCCTAATACATGGCCAAAACAAGCCGAACTTGCTTACCAAGGTAAATGGGCAGAGCTTTTAAAATGGCAAGATGAATTAGATGGTGGTAAATAAAAAGTTTTAGCCCCAAATTTTAAAAACCGTTTCTAATAGAAACGGTTTTTTTTGTACCTTAAAGACAAATTAAACTATTGTAACATGTATGCGTCTAAGTACATAAGAGTAAGAATCTATAAAACTTTAATTAGATGAAAAACAACCATATTAAGCATTTGTATTGGCGTGTTGGCTTTGGTGTTTTGCCAAACCAATTAATGGAATTATCTGAAAAAAGTAAGGCTGAAATTATTGATAATCTTTTTAAAGAATCTAAGACCTATACACCATTAACTTTAAATAAAGATAAGATAGAAACACTTATGCTTTCTTTTAAAGAGAATAGAATGGAGATTCAAAAAATGAGTCGTCAAAAAATAAAAACTTTAAATATAGCCTGGGTAGACCGATTGTCTACTACAAATCAAATTTTAAGAGAAAAAATGACTTTGTTTTGGTCTAACCATTTTTCTTGTAAAGACAATAATTATATCTACACCGAAAATTTTCATAATACATTACGAAAACACGCTTTAGGCAACTTTAAAGACTTTGTTAATGCTGTTTCTAAAGAGGCAGCCATGACAAAATACCTAAACACAAAGCAAAATAAAAAGAAAAAGCCTAACGAGAATTTTGCTCGCGAACTAATGGAGTTGTTTACATTGGGTGTTGGGCATTATACAGAATCTGACATTAAAGAAAGTGCTAGAGCATTTACAGGTTATAGTCATAATGTTAATGGCGATTTCCTTTTAAAAAAACAACAGCACGATACAGGATTAAAAACGTTTTTTGGAGAAACAGGATCTTTTACAGGAGAAGATATTATAGATCTTATTTTAAAAAAGAAGCAATGTGCCAAATACGTTTGTGGTAAAATTTACGCCTATTTTGTTAATACCCAGATTAACGATGCGCATGTAGAGCAAATGGCTGAGGTTTTTTATAAAGATTATAATATAGCAAACTTAATGCGTTTTGTTTTAATGTCTAATTGGTTTTATGAAGATAAAAATATAGGCAATAAAATAAAATCCCCCATTGAGTTTTTAGTAGGTATGAAAACCACAGTGCCTTTTCAGTTTAAAAATAAAAAACGCTTATTACATATAGAAAATGTGTTGGGGCAAGTGTTGTTTAATCCGCCTAACGTTGCTGGCTGGAAAGGTGGTAAAAGTTGGATAGATAGTAACACGATTATTTTACGTTTAAAATTACCATCGTTACTGTTAAATGATGCTTATATATCTAAAATAGAAATAAACAGCAATACGACTAATGCAGAGCGAAAGGCTATGCTTAAAAAACGAAATTCTAAGCAATACCAAACCAATACAAATTGGCAGGTGTTCCAATCAAATTTTAAAAACGTAGCGACTCAAGATTTAGAAAATTATTTGCTTACCTGTAAAATAAACCCCGAAGCCGCTCAATATTTAAGTGCTCTAAAAAAAGAGTCTAAACGAGAATATTGCATACAAATTATGTCATTACCAGAATATCAAATGTGTTAATTATGGATAGAAGAAAATTTATAAAAAATTCGACATTAGCAAGTAGCTTGTTTTTTGTGCCTAGTTTTGTAAAAGCATTCGAGCAAGTTGCTATTAATAAGTTAGGGTATAAACGCCTTGTTATTGTACAACTCTCTGGTGGTAACGACGGCTTAAATACCGTCGTGCCTTATAGAAACGATTTGTATTATAAGGCTAGACCAACGCTAGGTATTGCAAAAGATCAGGTTATTAAATTGAACGACGCATTGGGTTTGCACCCAAGCCTAACGCCATTAAAACGTTTGTACGACGATGGGCACTTGTCTATAATTAATAATGTGGGTTACCCTAACCCAATTAGGTCGCATTTTAGATCTACCGATATTTGGCATACAGCAACCGACTCTAACAGGTATTCGCAAAGCGGATGGATTGGGCGTTATTTAGATAATTATGCTAAATCGCCTCACAATGCTATAGAAATAGGCGATAGTTTATCTTTGGCCATGAAAGGCGAACGTATGAATGCTATAGCAACGCAAAATCCTAAAATGTCTTTTTTCATGTCTAGAGATCCTTATTTTAAGCGCATCCACGACCATAAAAATGATGCACATTTAAGCGAGCATAATTTGGGTTACCTTTATAAAACCATGATTGCTGCAGAGTCTTCTGCTAAATATATACATGAAACAAGTAAAACATATACCTCAAAAAATCAATACCCAGATAATAAATTTGCAAAGCAATTAAAAACAACAGCACGTTTTATTAATGCTAGATTAGATACTAAAGTGTTTTATGCTTCTTTAGGCGGGTTTGATACACATGTAAACCAAAAAGCGAAGCAAAAACAATTACTAGGTGTGTATGCAAATTCTATAGCTGCATTTGTAGACGATTTAAAAGCGAATAACACCTTTAAAGATACTTTAATTTTAACCTTTTCGGAATTTGGAAGACGTGTAAAACAAAATGCTAACGTTGGTACAGATCATGGTACAGCAAATAATGTTTTTGTTATTGGTGGACAATTAAAAAAGCAAGGCATATATAATAATATAGCTAGTTTGAGCGATTTAGATGATAATGGCGATATAAAATTTGAAATAGATTTTAGAACCATTTACGCCACTGTACTTAACAAATGGCTAGAGGTAGATGATGCTGCGGTGTTAAACAAATCTTTTAACCAATTAAGTTTTATATAGCGTTAAGGCAAATTAAAACGGAAACGTTTTAAATTTTGTTTAGCTGTATTTAATTTTTCTTAGCACACGTATGGTTTCTTTATAAATTAAATACGTCTCTTTGTCTTGTTTTTTAAATAGAGGCTTAATATCTAAAAGAATAGATTTAGCGTCTTTAAAATTATTTAAATAGCATATTAAGTAAGAGCCTGGTACTTTTTTTAAATAAATGAAGTCGTCTTTAGTAAGCGGTGTGTTCTGTTTTAGTTTATTAATTAATATATTATTTTTTGTATAAATACGAGTTAAGCTTTTAGAGTTAAATTTAGGTGTTTTAAAGAGTAGTTCTGTGTTTATAGTGTAGCTTGCATTGTTGTTAAACTGTATTATTGTTTTGGTTAAAGGGTAGTGTTTAAACCGATCTTGAATACCTAAATTGACATACTCTATAATTGTAAAGCTATTTTCGTTAAAGCGAATGGAAACATCATCTAATGCAGAAAAAAATAGGCGTACTTGCTCGTTTATAAGCTCAATATCTACTCTGGAATAAAAGGTTTTTTTGTTAACTATTTTTTCTTTGCCAGACCAGCAAACAACAAAATACTCTTTAAAAACTTTATACTTAGGGTTAAAGGAGTTTTTTGTGTTCATAAAATTAAACACGCCATTTAAAGTGTGTTCTATGTTGTTTTGTGCATGTTTTTCTATAGCAGCAACAATTAAACTGTTGTCGTTTTTGTTTGTAAAATGTATAGGTTTAGGCATGCTTATACTACCGTCCCTAAAAAAAATGGTGTTACTCTGGTATTTCCATATGTTTTTAATAAGTGTTGTTTTTTTACTGTTAGCTGTTACAGTAACCAAACCAACGACTTTATGACTAGGTAAATGTGGGAAAGCAATATTTTCATATTGCACATTAGGCGGGTTGTTTAGGTAAGCATTAATAAGATTCTGTATTTTACTATCATCAAAAAAATCGACACCAATAATTTTGTTGTTTTCGTCTTCTACACCAATAACAATAAAAGCATTATTTTTAGGGTTACTATTAGATAAAGCACATACGTGTTTTAAAAATTTTGCTTTACCTTCTGTACTAGAAAAGTCTATTTTAAGCTTCTTGTCATAAAAACTATTCTCATCGTTATGAGCAAGTAAGTGTTTTATTAAAAGACGCTTGTTAATCATAAGTACGCTTTAATTAAAATTTCTTTTAAAGATACTTTAATTCTATTTGAAAAAGAAGTTTAAAAAGTATAATTGATAAATAGTCGTTTTACCTCATACTTTAAAAAACGGAATTCTTTAGCTTTTAGTGAAAATCTTTAATTTTTGTTGATGTACTGCTTGTTTTATTGATAAAATGATTTGTTTTTTAACCAATAATTAACATCATGTAATTAAAATTTTTAACAAATTGCAGTGCTTAAATAAGAGCAGTATATTCGAGTTTTTAAAATATAAAATGATGGAAGAGACAGGTACAGTAGATATTAAGTCAATTAATGAGAAAATAGAAAAAGAAAGTGCTTTTGTTGATTTGCTTACTTTAGAAATGAATAAGGTTATTGTGGGTCAAAAGCACATGGTAGAGCGTTTGTTAATTGGTTTGTTAGGTCGTGGACATATTTTATTAGAAGGTGTTCCTGGTTTAGCAAAAACACTTGCAATTAATACCCTTGCCAGAGCCGTGGATGGTAGCTTTAGTAGAATACAATTTACTCCAGATTTACTTCCGGCCGATGTAACAGGTACTTTAATTTACAACATGAAGCTAAACGACTTCTCTATAAAAAAAGGGCCTATTTTTGCTAATTTCGTTTTAGCCGACGAGATTAACCGTGCGCCAGCCAAAGTACAGTCGGCATTATTAGAAGCCATGCAAGAGAAGCAGGTAACTATTGGCGACGAAACTTTTGTGTTAGACAAGCCTTTTTTAGTTATGGCAACACAAAACCCTGTAGAGCAAGAAGGAACCTATACTTTACCAGAAGCTCAAGTCGATCGTTTTATGCTAAAAACAGTTATCGATTATCCTAAGCTTGATGAGGAGCAATTAATTATGCGTGCCAATTTAAAAGGCGCTTGGGAGCAAGTAAACCCTGTAGTATCTGTAGCTCAAATTTTAAGAGCTCAAGAAGTTGTTAGAGAGGTTTATATGGACGAGAAAATAGAAAAATACATACTCGATATTATTTTTGCTACACGTTATCCAGAACGCTATAATCTAGCCGATTTAAAACCACTTATTTCTTTTGGGGCTTCTCCTCGTGGAAGTATAAATTTAGCAACTGCTGCTAAATGTTATGCCTTTATAAAGCGTAGAGGATATGTTATACCAGAAGATGTTCGTGCCGTGGTTTATGATGTGTTAAGGCATCGTGTAGGTATTACTTACGAGGCCGAGGCCGAAAATGTGACATCTATGGATATTATTAACAAGATTGTTAATGAAATAGAAGTGCCATAAATTTCATCTTAAAACATGATTTTAATAATTGTGTTTTTATAAAGTTGCTAAAAATTAATTTTTTAAAACCTGTTTTTAGAACAGGTCGCGCATAAGATGGATACTAAAGAATTACTAAAAAAAGTACGAAAAATAGAGATTAAGACAAGACGTTTGTCCGATCATGTTTTTGGAGGCGAATACCATTCTACCTTTAAAGGGCGCGGTATGACTTTTAGCGAAGTGCGTCAATATCAATTTGGAGACGATGTGCGAAGCATAGATTGGAATGTTACAGCGCGTTACAGCGAGCCATATGTAAAGGTATTCGAGGAAGAGCGCGAGCTTACAATGATGCTTATGGTAGATGTGTCTGGATCCGAGTTATTTGGTACAGATAAGCAATTTAAAAATGAAATGGTAACAGAAATAGCGGCTACTTTAGCTTTTTCTGCCACTCAAAATAACGATAAAATAGGTCTTATTTTATTTACCGATACGGTAGAGCTATTTATACCTCCTAAAAAAGGACGTTCTCATGTATTGCGCATTATTAGAGAGCTAATAGAGTTCGAGCCAAAAAGTAAACAAACCAATATTGCCGAGGCTTTAAAGTTTTTAAGAAACGTGATGAAAAAGAAAGCTATTGTTTTTGTGCTCTCAGATTTTATAGCCGATAACTATGCTCAAAACATGAAAATAGCGGCAAAAAAACACGATGTAACCGGTATTAGAATTTACGATAAACATGAAGAGTCTCTGCCTAATTTAGGGTTGGTGCAAATGCAAGATGGCGAAAGTGGCGAATTGATGCTTGTTAATACTTCGTCTAAAAAAGTAAGACAGAATTATAATGCGTTTTACCAAGACAAGGTAACCTACTATAAAGAAAGTTTTTCTAAATCTGGTGCAGGTACCATTAATTGCCGTTTAGACGAAAGTTACGTTAAAAAGCTTTTAGGATATTTTAAAACAAGAGCATAATATTAATAAAAATATGCAATACGTAAAAAATTATAAGTTTCAGGATATACCAAAACGCAACATTAAAAAGGTTGTATGTAATTATAAAACACTTTTTTTGGTGCTGTGCTGTTTTATTTCGCTAACAGCAGTGGCACAGGTTAAGTCTTCTATAGAGTTAAACGCTATTAGAATAGGAGAACAAATAACATATAAAATAGAGGTGGAAGCTAATAGCAATGCGCTTGTAGTGTTTCCAGAAGGGCAGTCTTTCGAGCCTCTAGAAATGATTGAGACTTATAAAATAGATACCGTAAAAAACAATGCCAAATATAATTTAATAAGGCGTTACGGCTTAACACAATTCGATTCGGGATATTACACGATTCCCAAACAAAAAATTATAATAGACGATAAAACTTTTTTTACAAACTCTATAGATGTCCGCGTAAGCGATGTTGTTTTAGATTCTACAAAACAAGAATTATTCGATATTAAACCCATTGTAGAGGTTCGTAAAATAACGAGTGCTGCTAGTTGGTTAAAATATCTTTTATACGCCTTAGTGGCTATAGCTGTTGTTGTGGCGTTATTGTATTGGTTTTTATGGCGCGAAAAACCTTTAACCGAAGCTCAAAAAATTGCTTTGTTACCACCATACGAAAGAGCTAAAGTGGCACTTAAAAAACTTGACGAATCAAATTATTTAGAGCAAGAGAATTTAAAAAGTTATTATTCTGAACTTACATTTATAATACGTAAATATTTAGATGAAAAGGTTTTTGATAAAGCATTAGAGAGTACAACCGATCAGCTTATCGATGGTTTAAATGAGTTGAAAAAATCGAATCAAATTGACTTAAGTCAGGACGATATTACTAATATAGAAGCTGTTTTAAAACGTGCCGATTTGGTTAAGTTTGCAAAATCTGCACCAGATGTTAATTTGGCTAAATTAGACCGAGAGACTATAGATGTAGAAATAGAACATGTAAAACAAGGCTTGCCAGAACCTACAGAAGAAGAAAAACTTTTAGACGAAAAATACAAGGCCGAGCAAGAACGTAAAGAGAAACAAAAGAAGCTATGGATTACAGTTGCCATTAGTGTGTTTTTATTAATAGCAACGGTTGTTGGGTTCTCTTTAAAATATGGTTTCGATTATGTAAAAGATACCGTTATTGGGCATGATAGTAAAGAATTGTTAGAAGGCGAGTGGTATACAAGTCAGTATGGTGCACCGGCAATTACAATAAGTACTCCAAAAGTTTTAAAGCGTATGCCAGATAAGCTCCCAGAGCAGGCAAAACAACAAGTGGAGGTTGCTATGTTTGGTTATGGTAGTTTAATAGATCGTTTTAATGTTATTGTATTAACTACTAAAATTAAGAATCTAAGTCAAAATAATATAAAGCTTGAACAAGTTGTAGAGCAGGGTATGCAAATGCTAGTAAGCCAAGGGGTAGAAGATATTGTAACAAAAACAGAAGCTTTTACAACACCAAATGGAGCCGAGGGTTTAAAGGCTTATGGTACAGCTAGTTTTCCTGGGCTTCAAAAAGACAAAAAAGCGCCTGCAAATTATACGTTGCTTGTTTTTAATACAGGTAATACCATACAGCAAGTCGTTTTAAAATGGAATTTAGACGATAGTTACGCTACAAAAATAGTAGACCGCATATTAAATTCTATAGAAATTAAATACGAAGAAGAGTAATGTTAAACGGAATAGAATTTTTAAATAAACAATTTTTTTGGTTGCTGCTTGCTTTGCCTTTAATGGTATTGTGGTATGTTTTAAAATATAAAAAGCAAACAGCTGCTTTAAAAATTTCAAGTTTAAAAGGGTTTAAGGTAACAAACACTTTATTACCTAAGTTAAAGCATGTGCTATTTGCATTGCGATTAATAGCATTAGCATTATTAATAACAGCATTGGCAAGGCCACGTACTGTAGATGTATCGTCAAAAATAAAAAAAACAAAGGGTATAGATATTGTTATGGCCATCGATGTATCGGGAAGTATGTTGGCTAAAGACTTGTCTCCAAATAGATTAGAGGCTTTAAAAAAAGTAGCAGGGGCGTTTATTAAAGGCAGACCTAACGATAGAATAGGACTTGTAGAATACGCTGGAGAAAGTTTTACTAAAACACCCATTACTAGCGACAAATCTATAGTTTTAAGTGCTTTAAGAAATATTAAATATAACACAATTATAGAGGGAGGTACGGCTATTGGTATGGGTTTAGCTACCGCAGTAAATAGGTTAAAAGATAGCAAAGCAAAAAGCAAGGTTATTATTTTATTAACCGATGGTGTAAATAATTCTGGATTTATAGACCCCAAAATAGCGAGCGAGTTGGCTTTAGAGTATGAAATAAAAACGTATACCATTGGTTTAGGTACTAACGGAACAGCCTTATCACCAATAGGAATTAATAGAAACGGCGAGTTTCAATACGGTCGTGTGCAAGTAGAAATAGACGAGCCATTACTTAAAGATATCGCTAAGGTTACAGGAGGTAAGTATTTTAGGGCGACTAATAATAAAAAATTAGAAGCCATTTATAATGAAATTAATAAGCTTGAAAAGACAGATGTAGAGGAGTTTAAATTTTATAATTATGAAGAAAAATATAGACCACTAGTTTGGATTGCCGCCTTATTGTTATTTATAGAACTATTAGCTCGATTTACAGTTTTTAGAAGTTTTGTATAGTGATATTATTAAGTAAAAGAGAGTTGGAAAAAGAATTTTTAGAATAATATATGTTTGATTTATTAGAAGAAAAAATATGGTTTTGGACACTGCTTATTATACCCTGTATATTAGTGTTGTTTCTATGGCTTCAAATCTGGAAAAAACGTACGCAACAAAAATTTGCAAACGCGTCTACTTTAAATAGATTAAGTCCCAATAAGTCTACATTTAAGCCTATATTAAAAATAGTTTTAATTTGTTTAGCCTTTGCTTCTTTATCTGTTGCTTTAGTAAACCCTAAAAACGGTACAAAGTTAGAAACCGTAAAACGTGAAGGTATAGATATTGTATTTGCTGTAGACGTTTCTAAAAGTATGCTAGCCGAAGATATAGCACCAAACCGTCTCGATAAATCGAAGCAGTTAGTTACACAAATTATAAACAATTTAGCCAGCGATCGTGTAGGTATTATTGCTTATGCAGGAAAAGCATTTCCGCAGTTACCTATTACTACAGATTATGCGTCGGCTAAGATGTTTTTAAATAACATGAATACCAATATGCTATCTTCACAAGGGACAGCCATAGGAGAAGCCATTAAATTATCTAAAACTTATTTCGATAATCAAGATCAAACCAATCGTGTTCTCGTTATTATATCTGACGGTGAAGATCACGGTGCAGAGGCTATTGAAATGGCAAAACAGGCAAGCGAAGAAGGTATTAGAATTTTTACCATTGGTGTTGGCGATGTAAAAGGAGGTCCAATACCTATAAAAGAAAGAGGTGTTATATCGTACTATAAAAAAGACAACAGAGGCGAAACCGTTATAACACGCTTAAACGAAACGACTTTAAAAGATATTGCAGGCGAAGCTAAAGGAGCGTATATAAATGGAAAAAGCACAGCAGATGTTGTTAGTACCATAAGGACTATTTTAAATAAAATGGATAAAACAGAATTTGAAGCTAAACAATTTGCCGATTTTAAAGATCAATTTCAATGGTTTATAGGTTTTGCTATTTTATTTTTAATACTCGATATGTTTTTGTTAGAACGCAAAACAAGTTGGTTAAAACGTCTTAATTTATTTAATGAAGCTGCTTCGTAATCCGCGAAAGCGAAATATTTATAAAATGTTTAACGAAGAAAAAATAACAAAGTTTTTATATTTATATTAAAAAAATGAAACAGTTAGTTTTAATAATTATAGCGCTTTATAGCTCGGTTGCTTTTTCTCAAGATAAGCAAGCTCAGGCTTTAAAAAAAGCAAATAACCATATACACGAAGCCAATAAACTTGCTAAAACTAAAGATTTTGTATCTGCAGAGGTGGCTTATAGAAAGGCGTTGTCTAAGCAACCAACAACAAATGTTGGTTCTTATAATTTAGGTAATTCATTATACAAATCTGGTCATTATGACGAGGCTGCTTTTAATTATAAACAAGCTGCTAAGCAAGCACTAAACAATACAGATAGGCATAAAGCATACCACAACAGGGGTAATGCGTTAATGAAAACAAACCAGTACGACCAAGCTGTAGAGGCTTATAAAAATGCACTTAGAAATAACCCTAGCGATGAAGAGACACGTAAAAATTTAGCTATAGCAAAGCGTAAAAAGAAAGAGCAGGATAATAAAAAGCCAGATAATAAAGATGGCGATAAAAATAAAGAAGATAAAGATAATAGCAACGATAAGAAAGACGAGAAAAAAGAAAATAAGGACAAGAATAAAAAAGACGATAAGAGCGACGATAAGGACAAGGATAAAAAGGACGACAAAAAGGATAAGGGCGATAAAGACAAGGAGGACGACAAAAAAGACGAGAAAGGAGATCCTAAAGACAAGAAGAAAGGCGATAAGGATGAAGATAAAAAACAAGCACAACCTAAGCCAGGGCAATTGTCGCCACAACAAATAAAAAACCTTTTGGATGCCATGAGTAACCAAGAACAAAAAGTGCAAGACAAAATAAATGCCGAGAAGCAAAAAGGCGTTAAAATTAAAACAGAAAAAGATTGGTAATTGGCACTATTGCTTTTATTACTGTTAAATAGAGCCTTATTTTTGCATTGCCTTACGGTGTAAGTTTTATAAAAAATAAAATGAAATTAAAAAAGTACATATCTATATTACTACTTCTTTTGGTAACAAGTTTTGCTTTTTCGCAGGTAAAATTTCAAGCTAAGGTTAGTAAAAATAAATTAGCCGTTAACGAGCGTTTACGTATTGATTTTGAAATGAATCGTGATGGCGATAATTTTAATCCGCCAAGTTTTTCTAATTTTACTTTAATGGGTGGGCCTAACCAATCGGTAAGTCATTCTTGGGTAAATGGTGTGCGGTCTTTTAAAAAAACCTACAGTTATTTTTTAGCACCTAAAAAACGTGGCGAATTTACTATTGGTCAAGCCACAATAGAAATAGAAGGAGAAATTTATAAAACATCGCCAATAAAAATTACAGTCACTACAGCCATAGAGAAACCAAAGGACCCTAACGATCCTAATTATTTGGCATCAGAGTCTATACATTTGGTTGCCGAAATATCTAAAACAAATCCCTACGTTAACGAGGCTATTACTGTTTTATATAAGTTATACGTGTCTCCAACCACAGGTGTAGATAACTGGCGTGTTATGGATAGTCCAAAGTACAATGGTTTTTGGAGTCAGAATATAAAAAATGAGAATCAAAAAGTTGAAACAGGTACCTATAAAGGCGAAGAATATCGCTTTATAGTTTTAGATAAGGTCGTTTTATATCCTCAAAAAACAGGTAAGTTAAATATAGAGCCTTTAACACTAGATGTGTCTGTGCAAGTGCCAACAAATAGGCGTAATATTTTTGGAGAACGTATGATGGCACGAGTAAATAAAACCTACTCTGCAGGAAATAAAGTTATAAAAGTTAAGCCATTACCGGTTGCTGGAAAACCAGCCGATTTTTCTGGAGCTGTTGGTGATTTTTCTTTTAAAGTTTCTACTACAAAAACGGCTTTAAATGCTACAGAGGCTTTAGAGGCAAAAGTTGAGGTTAGTGGTAAGGGTAATTTAAAGCTTTTAACATTACCTAAAATAAAATTACCAAGTTCGTTAGAGGTTTACGAGCCTAAGCACAGTGAAAAAGTAAGAACAAATTTGGCAGGTATGAAAGGTCGCGTGTCCGACACCTATACCATTGTGCCACAATACAAAGGTAAGTACCCTATACCAAGCATATCTTTTTCTTATTTCGATTTAAAAACAGAAACATATAAGCGTATTGCTTCTAGTGAAATTGTAATAGATGTTGTCGAGGGGCCTATAAATAATGCAACAGCTAAACCAGCTGTTGCTAGTGCTACTCATGTAGAAAAAACACCTGTAGATAATATAGATAGTCAATTTGCTTATATAAAAACAAAAACAACTTTAGAGCCAATAAAAAATAGGGTTTTCTTTAAAACACCATTATTTTGGACTGCATTATTGTTGCCTTTTTTAGCGATACCTTTGGCTTTATTTATTAATAACAAAAAGAATTTAAGGGATGCCGATATTTCTGGAAATAGAAAACGTAAAGCCAATAAACTTGCTCGTAAATATTTAAAAGATGCTAAGAGAAATTTAACTAAAAAAGAAGCCTTTTATGTAGCTCTAGAGAAATCGTTACACAATTATTTAAAGGCTAAATTGCAAATAGAAACGAGCGATTTAAGTAAAGATAGAATAGAAATGTTATTGTTAGAGCGTCACGTTGCAGAATCTGTTGTAAAAGATTTTAACTCCATTTTAGAAAGTTGCGAGTTAGCACGTTACACACCAATAAATAAAGCAGCTATGCAAGAAGATTATAATAAAGCGGCGCAAACCATTTCTTTAATAGATAAACAAGCACAATAAGATGAGAAATATATTGTACATTTTAGTGTTTTTATGTAGCAGCTCGGTTATTGGGCAAGCAGATTTTTTTAAGAAAGGGAACGACTTTTACAATGCAGGTAATTACGAGACTGCAATTACCACTTATATGCATATTTTAAAGTCTAATAAGCATTCTGCCGAGTTATATTTTAATCTAGCGAATGCACATTACAAATTAAACCATATTGCACCAAGTGTTTTTTACTACGAAAAAGCTTTGCAATTAAACCCCAAGGATCAGGATATTAAAAATAATTTATTATTTTCTAAAAATATGACTATTGATGCCATAGGTGTTTTGCCAGAAACCGGGTTTTCTAGAATGACAAAAAAAGTAATACACGCACTGTCTTTTGATGGTTGGGCAACGTTTGCAGTGGTATGTTCTATAGTATTTGTAGTGTTGTTTTTAATCTATTATTTTGTTGAAGGAAGCTTATTAAAACGTGTTTTATTTATAGGTAGCAGTGTTAGTTTTTTGCTTATGTTTATAACTTTAATCTTTGCTTTTAACAAGTATAGTATCGATAAAAATAACAAACCAGCTATCGTGTTTGCAAAAGAAGCAGAAATAAAAAATGAACCTAACAAACGTGGTAATGTTGTTTTTAAACTTCACGAAGGTGTAAAAGTACAGGTGCTAGATTCTATTAAAAACTGGCATAAAATTAAACTAACAGATGGGAAGCAGGGGTGGATTTCTACTAAAGCCATAAAGAGGCTTTAAGCATCGTCTTTATTTTTTTCAGTTAAGTTAAGAATTTCAGGAAAAAGTGTAGGCGTTAAATTTTTTACAGGTTTGTAAAGTACAGATTCGTTTAAGGTTTCTTGATCTGTAAATGTAATTGTAGCATTAAATTTATCGAATATTATTAATATAACACTTAATATAAGTCCAAATTTCAAGGCTCCAAAAACACCTCCTAGTAATTTATTTATAATACCCAAAGCCGCAAAATTGGCTAACTTTGTAAAGGCTTTACCCGCCAAAGATATTATAAGTATTATAAGAATAAACGTTACAGCAAAAGCAACCACGTTAATTGTTTTTTCGTCCCAATTAACCTTGTCGTTTAAAAAGTTAGCAGCATAAAAACTAAAATGTATAGCACCATAAACACCGGCAACAAGTGCAATTAACGATGCTACTTCTACAAAAAGTCCTTTCATAAAGCCGCGCACAAGTCCAAATAAAATAATAGCAGCCAATACAATATCAATAACACTCATAGGTAAATAATTTTAACAAATATATAAATAAACTTTTTATGTGATATTTTTCATGTTAATATCCTTTTTACTTGATATTAATACTTAAAATAAGTTGTTGTTTACTAACTTTGGAGGCAAAATAATACACAGTAAATTATGGCAAGAGATGAGCAATTAAAAGACCGTTGGGATATGGTGGTAAGTAAATTATCTAATCAATTTTCCGATGGCGATCCTCTAGATTTAGATGCCATTATATACCTTATTGGTGTGCAAGAATTAGGGCAGTTAGATCGTGCTTTTAAAAAAGATCAAAAACTAGATCTTATGCATATTGCAATATGTAAATTATTGTCTCCTTATGGTTACTATGAGTTAGATTTTGTAGACAACGATGGTTGGCCGCATTACCAG
>CALHCQ010000185.1 GCA_937936645.1 uncultured Algibacter sp. | reverse complement strand
CGCCACCTCCATAAACAATATCGAAAGAGTCTGCTTGAGAGAACTTTAAATGCCCTGGCGGGGATAAGCGCATCATTACTTCTCCAAATGTTACGAGTTTCTTAGCCATATTTTTTCGTTTATAAAGTTTGTTTTTATATTGTTAAGTATTTTTTATTAATGTATTGATTTTAAATGAATTAACAAAGGTGCACTGTTTTTATTTTACAAATTATAGTTTCGTTTTTTCAATATTTTAGATACATAAGACATAAAAAAAACTCGAATAATAAATATTCGAGTTTTTTATTGTATAAATATTTGTTTTACTAAGATTCAGCAGGTTTTTCGGCTTTATCTATAGAAATAACAAGTTCGCTATCGGTTTTATTTAAGTCAATTTTAATGCTATCGCCTTCAGTTAAATTTGACGCAACAATTTCTTCTGCCAAAGCATCTTCTACATATTTTTGAATCGCTCTTTTAAGTGGTCTTGCACCATATTGCTTATCAAAGCCTTTGTCGGCAATATAATCTTTTGCGTCATCGGTAATAGTTAAAGTATAGCCTAAACCTTTTATTCTAGATAATAGTTTCTCTAACTCGATATCTATAATTTTATTAATGTCTTCTTTTTCTAGAGCATTAAATACAACAACGTCATCAATTCTGTTTAAAAATTCTGGAGCAAAAGATTTCTTTAAAGCATTTTCTATAACCTTGGTAGCATTAGCATCTTCTTGTGCTTTTTGCGATGCAGTACCAAAGCCAATTCCTGTACCAAATTCTTTAAGTTTTCTAGCACCAATGTTAGAAGTCATTATAATAATGGTGTTTCTAAAATCAATTTTTCTACCTAAACTGTCTGTTAAGTGACCATCGTCTAGTACTTGTAATAACATGTTAAACACATCTGGGTGTGCTTTTTCAATTTCATCTAAAAGAATTACAGCGTAAGGTTTACGTCTTACTTTTTCTGTTAACTGTCCGCCTTCTTCGTAACCAACGTAACCAGGAGGCGCTCCAACAAGCCTTGAAATAGCGAATTTTTCCATGTATTCACTCATGTCAATTCTAACAAGCGAATCTTCAGAATCAAATAACTCTTTAGACAATACTTTGGCTAACTGTGTTTTACCAACACCTGTTTGCCCTAAAAAGATAAACGAACCAATTGGTTTGTTAGGGTCTTTTAATCCAGCACGGTTACGTTGTATGGCTTTTACAACCTTAGCAACAGCATCGTCTTGACCAATAACTTTACCTTTTATTAGGTTTGGCAGTTCGGCCAGTTTATTAATTTCAGTTTGAGCAATTCTATTAACAGGTACTCCTGTCATCATAGAAACTACATCGGCTACATTATCTTCTGTAACAACTTCTCTATGTTGTTTAGTGTCTTCTTCCCATTTTTCTTGAGCTATGGCAAGTTCTTTTTCTATACGTTTTTCGTCGTCTCTAAGCTTTGCAGCTTCTTCGTATTTTTGTTTTCTAACAACTGCTGTTTTAGATTCTTTAATAACCTCAAGTTGCTTTTCTAGCTCTATTATTTGTTTTGGTACATCGATATTTGTTATGTGTACACGCGATCCTGCCTCGTCTAAAGCATCAATAGCTTTGTCAGGTAAAAAACGCTCTGTCATGTAGCGACTTGTTAGTTTTACGCATGCCTCTATAGCTTCTGGTGTATAGTCTACGTTGTGATGTTCTTCGTATTTACCTTTTATATTATTTAGAATCTCTATAGTTTCTTCTATACTTGTAGGCTCTACAATAACTTTCTGGAAACGACGCTCTAAAGCACCATCCTTTTCGATGTATTGTCTATATTCGTCTAGTGTAGTGGCACCAATGCATTGAATTTCTCCTCTTGCTAGGGCAGGTTTAAACATATTGGATGCATCTAAACTTCCAGTGGCTCCACCAGCACCTACTATGGTGTGTATTTCGTCAATAAAAAGTATAACGTCATCATTTTTTTCAAGCTCGTTCATTACAGCTTTCATACGCTCTTCAAATTGACCACGGTATTTTGTGCCGGCAACCAAACTTGCAAGATCTAGTGTAACGACACGTTTATTAAATAAAATACGCGATACTTTACGTTTTACAATTCTAAGTGCTAAACCTTCTGCAATGGCAGATTTACCAACACCTGGTTCTCCAATTAATAGCGGGTTGTTTTTTTTACGTCTGCTTAGTATTTGAGAGACACGTTGTATTTCTTTTTCTCTACCTACTACAGGGTCTAATTTACCCTCTTCGGCTAGTGCTGTTAAGTCTCTACCAAAATTATCTAGAACAGGTGTTTTAGATTTTTTATTTGTTTTACCCGTAGGTGTATTAAATACGTTGTCTTTAGAGGCTTCGCCTAAATTAGCATCATCTCCTTGAAATGATTCGGCTTTTGGCTCTATGTAGTCGTTATCGTTTGTAATCATAGATTTGAATTGGTCTTTAACATTATCGTAATCTACTCTTAGCTTATTTAAAAGTTTTGTGGTTGGGTCGTTTTCATTTCTTAATATGCACAATAGTAGGTGTGCTGTGTTAATAGAGGTGCTTTGAAAAAGTTTAGCCTCTAGAAATGTTGTTTTTAAAGCCCGCTCTGCTTGCCTTGTTAAATGTAAATTCTTTTTTTGATCAGAAATTATAGAAATATTAGGGTTTGCAGGGCTTAAAATTTCGACTTTACGCCTCAAATGATTTAAATCCACATCAAGTGTGTTTAATATATTTATAGCCTTACCATCGCCGTTTCTTAAAAGTCCAAGCATTAAATGCTCTGTACCAATAAAATCGTGACCTAATCTTAAGGCTTCTTCTTTGCTAAAAGCAATTACGTCTTTTACTTTTGGTGAAAAATTATCGTCCATAATAGAATTCTTTCTGCATTAAAAATACTAAACATTTTGCTTATTACAAGAAAAATGTACTTTAAAAGTCGCTTTTTTTTGGAAAACCTTTAAAAGTAAAAATAGTGAATAAGACTTATTAACTAATTTAAAGCTTCAAATTGTTAATAAATCGTTTTAAAAACAGTAAAGTACCACATACAGAAAATTATTAGAATTTGTATATTAGCACGTTTTGAAATTTTGATAAAAAAATAATTAAATATATATGGCAGAAGGAGAGAAGTTAATTCCTATTAACATTGAAGATGAAATGAAATCCGCTTACATTGATTATTCAATGTCGGTTATCGTATCACGTGCCTTACCAGATGTAAGAGATGGTTTAAAGCCAGTACACCGACGTGTACTTTTTGGTATGCATGAACTTGGTATTAGAGCCAATACAGCACACAAAAAATCGGCAAGAATAGTAGGTGAGGTATTAGGTAAGTATCACCCACATGGTGATACCTCTGTTTATGATGCCATGGTGCGTATGGCACAAGAGTGGAGTTTACGTTACATGCTAATTGATGGGCAAGGTAACTTTGGATCTATAGATGGCGATAGCCCTGCAGCAATGCGTTATACAGAAGCACGTATGCGCAAGATATCTGAGGATATGTTAGCTGATATAGAAAAAGAAACAGTAGATCATAAATTAAATTTTGATGATACACTAAAAGAACCTACCGTTTTACCAACACGTATTCCTGGACTTCTTGTAAATGGAGCCTCTGGTATTGCAGTAGGTATGGCAACTAACATGCCACCACATAACTTAACAGAAGTTGTTAACGGTACCATTGCATACATAGAAAATACAGATATAGAAATAGACGAGCTTATACAACACGTAAAGGCTCCAGATTTTCCAACAGGAGGTACTATTTATGGTTACGATGGGGTTAAAGAAGCTTTTCACACAGGTCGAGGACGTGTTGTAATACGTGCCAAAGTTAATATTGAAGAAGTTAATGGCCGCGAGTGTATTATTGTAGAAGAGATTCCTTATCAAGTTAACAAGGCAGATATGATTAAAAAGACTGCCGATCTTGTTAACGAGAAAAAACTAGAAGGTATATCTACCATTCGAGACGAATCTGATAGAAATGGTATGCGTATCGTTTACGTTTTAAAGCGTGACGCTATACCAAATATTGTACTTAATAAGTTGTTTAAATACACGGCATTACAGTCTTCTTTTAGCGTTAATAATATTGCATTAGTAGATGGCAGACCTAAGCTTTTAAACTTAAAAGAATTAATACATTACTTCGTAGAGCATAGACACGAAGTTGTAGTAAGACGTACCACTTACGAATTACGAAAGGCAGAAGAACGCGCTCATATTTTAGAAGGTCTGATTATAGCCTCCGATAATATAGATGAAGTTATTGCAATAATAAGAGCATCATCAAACGCAGACGAAGCACGTGCAAATTTAATTAAGCGTTTCGAGCTTTCAGAAATACAAGCCAAAGCCATTGTAGAAATGCGTTTAAGACAGCTTACAGGTCTTGAGCAAGATAAATTACGTGCCGAGTACGACGATATCATGAAAAAGATTATAGATCTTAAAGATATTCTAGACAGAAAGGAACGTAGAATGAATATCATTAAGGCAGAACTAGAAGTTGTAAGAGACAAGTATGGCGATGAAAGACGTTCTAATATAGAATATGCAGGTGGTGATTTAAGTATTGAAGACATGATTCCTAACGAGAAAGTGGTAATTACCATATCTCATGCAGGTTACATAAAACGTACATCGCTTACCGAGTATAAAACACAAAATAGAGGAGGTGTAGGACAAAAAGCATCTACTACTAGAAACCAAGATTTCTTAGAGCATTTATTTGTAGGTACAAACCACCAATACATGTTATTCTTTACACAAAAAGGGAAATGTTTCTGGATGCGTGTATACGAAATTCCTGAAGGTAGTAAAACCTCTAAAGGAAGAGCCATACAAAACCTAATAAACATAGAGCAAGACGACAAAGTCATGGCTTTTATTTGTACACAAGACTTGAAAGACGAAGAGTACATTAATAATCATTACGTTATTATGGCTACCAAAAACGGACAGGTTAAGAAAACAGCTTTAGAGCAGTATTCTAGACCACGTACCAATGGTATTAACGCTATTACTATAAAAGATAACGACGAATTATTAGAAGCTAAACTAACTACAGGAGAGAGCCAAGTTATGTTGGCCCTTAAGTCTGGTAAAGCTATTCGTTTTGAGGAAGCTAAAACTAGACCAATGGGTAGAGGAGCTTCGGGAGTTCGAGGTATAACTTTGCAACATGAAAAAGATGAAGTTATAGGTATGATTGCTGTAAACGATATGGAGAGTAATATTCTTGTTGTTTCAGAAAACGGATACGGTAAGCGTTCTAGTTTAGAAGATTACAGAGTTACAAATAGAGGTGGTAAAGGTGTTAAAACAATATCTATTACAGAAAAGACTGGTAATTTAGTATCTATTAAAAACGTAACAGACGACGATGATTTAATGATTATTAATAAATCTGGTATCGCCATAAGACTCGCTGTAAAAGACTTGCGTGTTATGGGTAGAGCTACGCAAGGTGTGAAATTAATAAACCTAAAAGGTAACGACTCTATTGCTGCTGTGGCTAAGGTTATGCATGAAGAAGATGATATTGAAGAAACAGATGTTACAGAAGATGGCACAACTTTTGACAATGTAACTAATGAAGATAAAGACGATAACTAAAAATTTTAAAAATAATTGATATGAAAAATAATACAATAGTAGCTTTAGCACTGTCTGTTAGTGTGTTTTCTTTTGCACAAAAGAAAGAGCTTAAATTAGCAGAGAAAGCCATTAAAGCCAAAAACTTTTCGCAAGCAGCAACGGCATTATTACCTGTTGAGAGTTTAGTAGGATCTTTAGATGATAACACTAAAAACAAATATTATTATTTAAAAAGTGTTGCTTTATTTGCTAATGGTGAAGGTAAAGGTAAAGATTTAAGAGAGTCTGTAAA
>CALHCQ010000184.1 GCA_937936645.1 uncultured Algibacter sp. | reverse complement strand
GAACACGCTGCTCTACACTACCAAAAGGCACATCTATAACCGAATAGTTATACGTTTTATACGTTTGTAGTATATAATCATGAATTTTTAACGCCTGATTAAAACTTTCGTAACGCTCATTATCTGTAACATAAATGTCTTCCCATGGTTTTAAAGCAAAAACAAAATTATAAGATGTCTGTTTACAAATAGAAGTAAACGACTCGGGTATAGCATCACCAATATAATGCATGTAAGCTAAAACATCGTGAACCCCACGGTCTAAAAATACAAAAGACGCTTTTAATTTTAATGCTGATACATATTGCTCGCTTCTTGCAACTATTATTTGTTCGCTAAAAGCCAGCGGATTACTTAAAAACAATTGGTTAATACCTTTTTTTTGAGCTTGCAATGTAATTTCTCGAGACACTTCGTTAAAACAAGTGTAACCACGTTTTAAAAGCGCATTAATTAATGTGGTTTTACCGGTGCCAGGACCCCCTGTAATTACAATGTTTATAATAGCCAATACTTTTTGTTTGTAAAAATCGGAATTATAATTGACGATTACCAATAACACACAAAATTATCTCAAATAATATAAAGCATACAGCATTTTATGTTTGAAATACTATCTTTGTAACTATTAAATAAGACACTTTATGAGTACAACTCCAAATCCGGAAGAATTTTACAAAAAATTAAAAACGCAACTAGAAGATACGGCAAATTGGCCGACACCATATTTGTATAAATTTATTGTAAAGTCCAACCATCAAAAAATAATAGATATAGAACATATTTTTGATAATATGGGCGCTGTCATTAATACTACAGCATCTAAAAACGGAAAATACACAAGTGTTTCTATTAACGTTTCTATGCAAAATCCTGATGCTGTGATAGAAAAATATAAAGAAGTTGCAGAAAAAATTGAAGGAGTAATAAGTCTTTAATATTTTTTTGTATTTTGCAAGTGCATAAACTACTTCATGCAAACAAATAACGCTACATATTTATTTTGATATATAATTTAGAATACAACACCGAGCGTGAACATTTAATCATTCCCGAATATGGTCGCCATATGCAAAAAATGATTAATCACGCAAAAACTAGAGAAACAAAAGAAGAACGTAATAAACTGGCTAAAGCAATAATTTCTGTAATGGGAAATATGCAACCCCATTTACGAGATGTCCCTGACTTTCAACACAAACTGTGGGATCAGCTTTTTATTATGGCTAATTTTGAGTTAGATGTAGATAGCCCTTTTGATAAACCAACAAAAGAATTAATAGAGGCTAAACCAGAACCTTTAAAATACCCCCAAAACTTTCCTAAATACCGTTTTTATGGCAATAACATAAAAACAATGATAGACGTTGCAAACACTTGGGATGATGGCGAACTAAAAGAAGCACTTTTATACACCATCGCAAATCACATGAAAAAGTGTTTCTTGAATTGGAATAAAGACACTGTAGAAGATGCCGTTATTTTTAACCATTTATACGAATTGTCTAACGGTAAAATAGATTTAAGAAGCACTAAAGAACACCTTACAAGTTCGGCAAACTTAATGCGATCTAAAAATAAATTTAGCTCTAACACCACCAACAAGAAACATCACAAAAAAAGCCATTCTAACAACAACACTAACAACCGCCATAAAAAACGCTATTAAATACCATGGGATCATTTAAAATTGAGGGAGGGCACCAACTTAAAGGTAGCATACAACCACAAGGTGCAAAAAATGAAGCATTACAAATTTTATGTGCTGTTTTATTAACACCCGAATTAGTTACTATAAATAACATACCAGACATTGTAGATGTAAACAAGCTTATTGCATTGTTAAAAAACCTTGGTGTTAAAATAAATAAACTAACGTCCAGTAGTTATACATTTCAAGCCGATCATGTAGATTTAGATTATTTAGAATCTGAAGCTTTTAAAATAGACGGTCGTGGGTTACGTGGTTCTATAATGATTGTAGGCCCTTTACTAGCACGTTTTGGTAAAGGCTACATACCTAAACCAGGCGGCGATAAAATAGGACGTAGACGTTTAGACACACACTTTGAAGGACTTATAAAATTAGGTGCTAAATTTAAATACAGTAAAGAAGAGCAATTTTATGGTGTAGAATCTACAGGCTTAAAAGGCACTTACATGCTACTGGAGGAAGCATCGGTTACTGGTACTGCCAATATTGTAATGGCTGCCGTATTAGCCCAAGGTAAAACAACCATTTACAATGCGGCTTGCGAGCCCTATTTACAACAGCTTTGTAAAATGCTAAATAGGATGGGAGCTAAAATTACTGGTGTTGGTTCTAACATGCTTATAATAGAGGGCGTAAAAGCATTAAACGGTACAAGCCACACCATGTTACCAGACATGATTGAAATTGGAAGTTGGATAGGTCTAGCTGCCATGACAAAAAGTGAACTTACTATTACCAATGTATCTTGGGACGATTTGGGTATTATACCAAATACTTTTAGAAAACTAGGGATTACCGTAGAAAAACAAGGCGATAATATATACATTCCTGCACATACCAATGGTTATGAAATTCAGAATTATATAGATGGTTCTATTTTAACAATATCCGATGCGCCATGGCCTGGCTTTACACCTGATCTATTAAGTATTATACTTGTAGTTGCCACACAAGCTAGAGGAAGTGTTTTAATACATCAAAAAATGTTTGAAAGCCGATTGTTTTTTGTCGATAAATTAATAGATATGGGAGCAAAAATTATTTTATGCGATCCACATAGAGCTTCTGTAATTGGTCATGATTTTAAATCGACATTAAAAGCAACTACCATGACATCGCCAGATATTAGAGCAGGTGTGTCTTTACTTATTGCTGCACTATCTGCTAAAGGAACATCTACAATAATGAATATTGAACAAATAGATCGTGGTTACGAAAATATAGATACCAGACTTCGTGCTATTGGTGCACGCATCGAGCGTATAGACTAGATTGATAAATATAAGTGAAAAAATAAAAAAACAGACCTTATTAGGTCTGTTTTTTTATGATATTATGCAAACTAAATTACTGTAATGCCGCTTTATAAACTTCTAGACAGCGTTCTCTAGCAAATTTATGATCTACCATAGGAGTAGGGTAGGTTAGTTCTTGAAAATCTGGAACCCAATGTTGTATGTATTCTAATTTTTTATCAAATTTCTGAATTTGAGTGGTTGGATTAAATATTCTAAAATAAGGTGCTGCATCTACACCGGTACCAGCAACCCATTGCCAATTACCTACATTACTAGACATTTCGTAATCATGTAATTTTTTTGCAAAATAAGCCTCGCCCCAACGCCAATCTATAAGTAAGTGCTTGCATAAAAAACTACCTACTAACATGCGGACTCTATTATGCATAAAACCTGTTTTGTTAAGCTCACGCATACCGGCATCTACTAACGGGTAACCTGTTTGCCCTTCACACCATAATTTAAATTCTTCCTCATTATTTCGCCATTCTATGCGGTCGTATTTAGGCTTAAAGGCTTGATTTTGTGTATGCGGGAAATGCCATAAAATTTGCATAAAAAATTCTCTCCAAATTAACTCTTGTAAAAACACTTCATTTTTTTGTTTTGATGCTTTACTTACCATTTTCCTAACACTTACAGTACCAAAACGTAAATGTGGACCCAGTTTAGACGTGCTGTTTAATGCAGGGAAATTTCTAGTCTCTTCGTAATTTTCTATAAGTTCGGGTGTCACTTTATAAGGTAAAATAGTTTGTTTAGAGGCTGTAAACCCCATGTGCTCTAAACTCAATTTATTTGCACTATTCTTTAATTTTGTAATATTATGTAATAAAGATTCAGAGGCGTAAAAACGAAAATCTAAAGATTTGAAATTTACTTTCCACTGTTTCATATAAGGTGTATAAACCAAATATGGCTTGCCGTCTTTTTTAACAACGTCGTCTTTTTCAAAAATAACCTGATCTTTAAATGTTTTAAAGTTTATATTATTTTGACTTAAAAAAGCATCAATTTCAGTATCTCGTTTTACAGCATAAGGCTCATAATCATGATTGGTAAATACCGTTTCTATGTTGTGTTCTTCTATTAATTTCGAGAAAACATGTTTTGGCGAATTAAAAAACAACTGTATACTAGAACCGTGTTTTTCTAATAGAAACGCATTCATTTGTTCTAAAGTTTTATGTATAAAATGAACTCTAGCATCATCTTTATCTAGTGCGTTTAGAATATCTTTATCAAAAATAAATATAGGTAATACTTCGTTTTGTTCAGACAAAGCTTTGTATAAACCTATATTATCTTCTAACCTTAAATCACGTCTAAACCAAAATATATTTAGTGGTTTCATATTATTTGTAGGTACCAAAAAGTTCTTCTAGTTTTTTTGTTCTGTAATTAAAAATCTCATTTAACTTTGGCTTTACTAAAATAGGGTGCGCCATTTGTCCTAAAATACCAAGCGGTACTTTATAATCTATAATATCTTCCATTTCTACACCTCCTTCTATTTCTTTTATAAAATGTTTATGATGCCATAGGGCATAAGGGCCAAAACGTTGTTCGTCTACAAAATAATGTTTGTCTTTTACATGTGTAATTTCGGTAACCCACTTGGTTTTAATACCCAAAATAGGGGTTACTATGTATTGTATAATTTGACCAGAAAACATAGGTCGGTCTGCTCCAGACAAAATATTAAAGCTCATATAGTCTGGTGTAATCGTTTTTAAATTTCTTGGGTTAGAAAGAAATTCCCAAGCAGTATCTATATTTATGGGTAAATTTTGTTTTTGATGTAAGCGGTATATTTTCATGAGAATTAATTATAAATAAATATATAAGCATTTAAAGTTGTAGCTACGCACAACCAAATAAAATAAGGTACTATTAACAACGTTTTTTTGTTTAGTAGAAACTTGTAATCCATCATAAATTTACCAACGGTTATAGTTAAGAAAATAATACAAATAAGCCCAAGTAATACTAAGTGTTGATTAAAAAACAGAAAATTCCAGATAACATTTAGTATAAACTGTATCGTAAATAAAGTCTTTAACTTTGTATTGTTTTTTAATAAATAGAGGTGTGCCATGTATACCGAAAAACAAATCATTATAGTGGTCCAAGCAAAACCAAAGAACCATCCAGGTGGTGTCCATGGCGCTTTATTTAAACCTAAATACCAATTTGTAAATGGTCCATTTGCCATAAGTAATGTACCTAAACCAAGTGCTCCAAAATTTATGATTAAAAAGAAGAGCGTATATTTAAGTAACTTCATTAGGCTAGCTGTTCTATTTTTTTTGCAATCTCTTCTGCTTCAGCATATTTTTTATCGCTCTCTGCGCGATTTATACTTGACAATGCATGCCAATCTTTCATTAGCTTGTTGTATTGTTCTTGTAATTTTTCTAGTTCTGATTTCTTTTTAAATAGTCCAAACATGTTTTTATTTGCTTATAAGGTTGCCTCACAGTATTAAAAATACCATGATAATTAAATATTGTAAAGTGTAATATTATAAACGATAGCGTCTATAAAGCGTAAATTTTAGAATTAGGAAGGGTATAATAAACCTGTGTGTAACCCTGAAAAATAAAACTTAATCTGGGAGAGTAATTAATGATGAAAAAATAGTTTTACCTGAACGCGTGCCAATAATGTAATTGACTAAATTAGGTTACAATATTTTTAAAATAGAAATATTAAAACTATTATTTCACCAGAGAGAGAGAATGGACGTATTTTGTAGTAATTAAAATAATATATAATTTTAATTAAGCTGTTAAAGGCGCTCCTTTAAGGCGTTTTTCAATCTTACGTTTTTTAGCAGTTAATCTTTTCATGATATCCATAATGTTTTCGTCTTTGTCAACTTTATAAATTTCATTTAATTCTAAGATTAAAGCTTTGGCTTCTCTCGATAATTTAACACGGTCGCTGGTTGATAGCGATTTCATTTTTCTTTTCTCGAATTCTAGAGCTTTTTCAACTAAATCCATATTTTTTGATTTTAAATAATTTATATTTTATACGAACTAACGTTTTTATTTTTAAATAAGTAGTAAAAAATTAAATATTTTTTTTGTAAATGGTCTTTTTTACTCTTTTTTTTTAAATATTAGATGTTTCTATATTTTTTACTGTTAAAAAAGTAGGTTAAAACTTTCTTTTTGGATAACAAAAAATGCAATATCAAAAATTTTTACAGTTCAATAATATTAAAACATTAATAAAATATTAAAATAATTATTAATAAACATAACTATTTAAAATTAAAAAATGGATACTATTTTACTTTAATTTTAAATAATTATTAATTTTTATATTTTGAGATTTTAAATCGAACATTAGATTATACAGTCCAAAAAAGGTTCTGTTTATATAAATAAAGTGTTTAGAACCTCTGTTTCCGTTCATTTTTTTAAGATCTGTGCTCTTTGAGTAACGCTCACCAAGTTCTGCTATTTTACCAAAAAATTCGGCATCAGAGAAATCAAAAATCTCTTGTTGAAATGGTTGGGTAAATAAACTTAACATTTCATGAAACATTTCTGTAAAAAACTCTAACTCTTCTTTACTATCGTCTTCTCTTAAAATTTCAAGCTCATATAGTTTGTCTACAAAATAAGCTTTGTTATTAATGTTTTCTTCTTTTGCCAACTCGAAATAGGGTACATAAAAATCTTCTGGTATGGTTTTTATACAACCAAAATCTAAGGCTATAAGTTCTGTTTCTTTTGAAATTAAAAAGTTACCAGGATGTGGATCGGCATGTACACGTTTTAATTGATGTATTTGAAACATATAAAAATCCCAAAGTGCTTGACCTAATATATTGGCTTTTTCTTGATTGCTATTATGAGCAGTAAATTCTGATAAATGCTCACCATGCATGTAATCCATGGTAATAATACGCTCTGAAGACCAAGCTTCGTAGTAATCTGGAAACTTTAAATTATTAATATGTGAACAATCTGAAGCCATAGCTTTACTTTGCTTCATTTCTAATATATAATTGGTTTCCTCGATAAGCTTATTTTCTACTTCTTTAAAATATTTATCGGAGTCTTTACCTTTAATATTAAACATGTTCATGGCAATTGGCTTAACCATGGCTAAATCTGACGAAATACTCTCGGCAACACCAGGATATTGTATTTTTACCGCTAGCTGTTTACCATCTTTTTCGGCTATATGCACTTGCCCGATGCTTGCAGCATTAACAGATGTTGCATTAAAGGTATCGAAAACTTCGTCTGGTGTTTTACCAAAGTATTTTTTAAATGTTTTAATAACTAATGGCGGCGATAAGGGCGGTACAGAAAACTGAGATAAAGAAAATTTTTCTACATAAGCTTGTGGTAAAATACTTTTTTCCATGCTTAGCATTTGTGCTACTTTTAGGGCACTTCCTTTAAGTTGTTTTAATCCGTCGTAAATATCTGTTGCATTGTTTTTGTTTAAACGTGCTTTAGCTTCGTCCTCAGATTTTACTATTTTATCACCATAATATTTTATGTAATTAACACCTACTTTAGCCCCTGTTGTTACTAATTTTGTAGCGCGTTGTATTTTTGATGTTGGTATGCTATCTATAGTTTTCATAAGCTACTATTTAATTCATTTTAAACTTTTCTTTAAATAAAAACTTTCCAAAATCTATAACACTCTTTACTGGTGCTATATTTAAGACATCAAAGGTTGTATTGATAGATTTCTCTATAAACAAATCTGTTTTTTCGAAAGATGGAGATGTATCGTCTATCCAAAATTTAAGGGTAAACATTAATTGTAACCAAGCGGACTCTTTAAGAGATTTTTCTTGAATTTTCTCTAAACGCTGCTCTTTTACATCTAACATATCTATATCTAAAGATTCAATATAATTTTGAAACTCATTCTTTAATTTAGATAATTGTTTAAGAGACTTTAATTTGTTTTTATGGGCATTTAAAGCATAAACAACATAACTTCTGTTTGCTGTTAAATTCTCGAAAAATGTGTAGTAAAAACTTAATAATTTGTTTCTTGGGTCGAAAGACAAATAATCATCACTTTTATTTAACACCGCTAAACTGTTGTTAAAAAAGGCTAAAAAAATGTGTTGCTCTATAGCTTCGAAAGACGCGAAAAAAGCATAAAACTCTGCTTCATCGAAACCATTTGTCTTTGCAAATAAATAAACGCTTTTAGGATGCTCATTATGCTCTAAAACATAATCCATGTAAGCTGTTATAATACTGTTTTCTGTTACTTTAGTTTTCTTTGCCATGACTATTATTGTTTCATGTAAAGATACTAAATTTTGTTTAATTAAATCGAACTTATGTTAAACAAAACAACAATTTTAAAAAAACATTAACAACATTTGTCTGCCTTTACCAATTTACAACTAGAAACTGCTGTAATGGCACCCAAAACTGGAGCTGTTATGTATAACCATAAAAATTGAAAATTGCCAGTAAATATAGCAGGAGCAATAGACCGAATAGGGTTCATAGATGCTTTTGTCATTGGTCCAGCAAATAAAGCCTCTAACAAAACAACGCCGCCTATAGCAATGGCTGCCATAGTACCAATTTCTTTACTACCCGTAGACACGTTAATGATAACCAGCATTAAAAAAAATGTTAAAATAAACTCTAAAATAGCTGCTTTATAAGCAGGAAATCCATCCGCAGGTACTGTTTCTCCAAAAAACTGACTTTCTGGAAAAAGAAACCAAAGCATAAATGAAGCAAAAATAGCACCTACAGCTTGAGCCAAAATATATTTAGGAACCAATTTCCAAGAAAATTTCTTTGCAAAAGCAAAAGCAATAGTTACCGCTGGGTTTAAATGTGCTCCAGAAATTTCGCCAAATGCATAAATCATAGCCATAACAATTAAACCCCATGTTGCAGCAACACCAACGTGAGAAATACTACCTTGGGTTATTTCGTTAATGGTCATTGCACCACAACCACAAAAAATTAACGCAAATGTCCCTATAGATTCTGATATAAATTGTTTCATAATTTCTATTTTTTGCAAAGTTAACAAGTCTAGCTTTAAGCTTTTGTTAAGGATTGCTTTATTACTAAAAAAAATGATTCGACTTTAAAAAGCCGAATCAATTAAATTATTCATATTAAAAAAAGGTGTTAAACTTGTAAAACACCTAAATTGAATGGCTTTTCTATAGGTGCATGATTTGCTGCCTCTATACCCATAGAAATCCATTTTCTTGTATCTAAAGGGTTAATAATGCCATCGGTCCAAAGTCTTGCTGCTGCGTAATATGGAGATACTTGATTGTCGTATCTATTTTTAATTTTATTAAACAACGCCTCTTCTTTTTCTGGTGTTATTTCTTCACCTTTTTTAAGTAACGATGCTTTCTCTATTTGTAATAATACTTTTGCTGCAGATTTGCCACTCATTACAGCTAACTCGGCACTAGGCCAGGCTACAATTAACCTTGGGTCGTAGGCTTTACCACACAT
>CALHCQ010000183.1 GCA_937936645.1 uncultured Algibacter sp. | reverse complement strand
GATTTTGTTGGGACATTAAATGTGCTCATAATATTATTTGTTTCTTTTTTATTTGTTATGTTTTGATGTTACAAAGATGCGATATTTATAAAGGTGATACCATGTTCGTATTTCCCTTTTAATAGTCAATTATTCCTTTATCAGTTTATTTGCTGTTAATGCTGCTATAAAAGGTTGTTCTGCATAGCAATATAAATCTGTTAAAGAATTATGTTTTATGTTGTTTTGATTGTTTTTGTGTTTCGCTATTAAAACATTTGTTTTTATAGTGTTTATAATGTTTGTTATGTTTGTTTTCATGGCGGTTTAATATTTATTTGCTTTATACAAAGATGCGAGTAACTAACTTTTTAAACCATACGCATAATGCCTATTTTAATGTCAATTTTGCCTTTTAACTTTGAAGCATTTTTTTAAATTGCGATGGTGTAAGTTCGGTTTGCTTTTTAAATAATCGGCTTAGGTGCGATGCATCTGTAAATCCAATATCATAAGCAATTTCTTTGGCTGGTTTTTCACTATAAGTTAATAAGCGTTTTGCTTCTAAAACAATACGTTTGTGTATTATTTGTAAAGGACTCGTGTTTAGTTTTGCAAAGGTGTTAGACAACGTTTTTGGCGATTTAAATAACTTATCTGCATAAAAAGCAACATTATGGTTTGTTTTAAAATGTGCTTCTACTAACATATTAAACTCGCGTAACAACTCTACACGACTGTCTTTTTTTGTTGTTATAAAACCTTCGTTTGCTTTTAATAAGCGGGTACATATTATTATAAAACGCGCTAAAAGCATTCTAAGCATCTCGGCTTGTATATTGTCTTTTGTTTCAAATTCGTCCAGAAAAACTTCGTTTAAAGTATCTAGTTTTCTTTCTTGTTCTTTACTAAGGTGTATTATAGGCATGTGTATGTTGCCAAAAAACAACAACCCAGAACAGCTAACTTCTTTATCGTGATCTTTTATGCAATAAAACTCTTGGTTAAATTGATATATAATTAGGTCTCTACCATTTACAAGCTCTATAGCTTGTAGGTCTGTTAAAACAAGAATACTATGTGGTTCTATTGTAAGTGGTACACTGTCTATATTTACAGTGGCAGAAATTGTTTTTGTTCTAATAAATGTGTAGAACTTATCTGTAGTTTTTTGATAAGATCTTAACAGGTTTTCATCCCCTGTTCTAAGAATAGCTTTAGTCGTAAATTCGGTAAAAGTATTTAACATTTACCTTTTGTCTTTTATCGTGTAAGAACATTACACCGTAAGAATAAAAAAAGCCTAATCATTATATAATGATTAGGCTTTTGGTTTGTTTTATTTAGCAGATTCAGATTCTGTTTTTGCGTCGTTTATCATTTTTTCATTAGGTACAATAACAACATTTACACGTCTATTTTTTGCTCTGCCTTCTGCTGTGGCGTTATCGTGAGTTGGTTGTGTTTCTCCAAACCAGTTTGTTGTAAGTCGGTTTGTGCTTACACCATGACCAGTAATGTAATTTGTTACCGCATAAGCACGCTCTTTAGATAGTTTCATATTGTATTCGTCGTTACCGCTACTGTCTGTGTGCCCAACAATTAGTAAATTGGTGTCTGGGTACTCTTTAAATACAGAAACAAGCTTGTCTAAAGCACTTTGAGAGGCTGTATTAACATTAGATTTGTTTGTGTCAAAATATACGCCGCTACCTTCGTCAAAGGTAACAAGTATACCGTCTTCTACACGTTTTACTTCTGCCCCAGGAATTTCTTTTTCTATTTCTTCGGCTTGTTTATCCATTTTTTTGCCAATTAGCACTCCGGCAGTGCCACCTACAACACCTCCAATTACTGCGCCTAATTCGCCATTACCACCTTTGCCAACATTGTTTCCTAGAATGGCACCTAGAAGAGCACCGCCTGTTGCGCCAATAATACCTCCTTTTTGTTTGTTGTTGGCATTTTGTATTGTTTTACAATTAACCAAGCTTAGGGCTAATGTTAGACACAGTAATACTTTTACAGTTTTTTTCATGTTTTTAATTTTAATTAAATTATAGATTCAGGTTATATAGTCGAAATAATTATACATTAAAATACAAAAAATTATTTGCTAAACAATTTGTGCTTTGAGTTTGTTAATTTATTTGCAAACCATTTTTTATATTATCGTTACTATCAGGATTAACAAATACAAGTTTTCCATCTGGCGTTTCGGTCATTAATATCATACCTTGACTTTCTATGCCTCTTAAAGCTCTAGGGGCTAAATTAACTAGTACGGTAACGCGTTTACCAATAACCTCCTCTGGTTTAAAACTTTCTGCAATACCAGATACAATGGTTCTTGTGTCTATTCCAGTGTCTACTTTTAATTTTAATAGTTTTTTTGTTTTGGCTACTTTTTCGGCTTCTAATATGGTGCCTACACGAATATCTAATTTAGAAAAATCTTCGAAAGTAATGGTCTCTTTTTGTGGTTCTACCACAGCATTAGCGATTTCGTTCGCTTTTTTGCTTGCTTCTAGTTTATCTAGTTGTGCTTGTATGGCTTCGTCTTCAATTTTAGAAAATAACAGTTCGGCTTTTCCTATTTTATGATTAGCTGGTATTAGTGTGGCCTTAGTAGCTATGTCGTTCCAACTATTACCAAGATCTTTTTGGTTTAAAATGTTTTTAAGTTTTACCGATGTAAATGGTAAAAACGGTTCGCTTAAAGTCGCTAAAGCCGATGCAATTTGCAAGGCTACATACATAATTGTTTTTGTGCGTTCGGCATCTACTTTAATTACTTTCCAAGGTTCGGCATCTGCTAAATATTTGTTTCCTAGTCTTGCAAGGTTCATAAGCTCTTGTCCTGCTTCTCTAAACCTGTAGCGTTCTACCGAGCTGGCAATAACATTTGGATAGGCTTTAAGAGTGCTTAAAGTCTCTAGGTCTACGTCTAGTAAGTTAGAAGGAGTTGGTACAAGACCCTCGTAATACTTGTTTGTTAAAACAACGACACGATTTATAAAATTACCAAATATAGCTACTAATTCGTTGTTGTTTCTTGCTTGAAAGTCTTTCCAAGTAAAATCGTTATCCTTAGTTTCGGGTGCGTTTGCTGTTAGTGCGTAGCGCAATACGTCCTGTTGGTCCGGAAAATCTTTTAAATATTCTGGTAGCCAAACAGCCCAGTTTTTAGATGTGGAGAGTTTGTTGCCCTCTAGATTTAAAAATTCGTTTGCCGGTACGTTTTCTGGTAAAATATAGGTGCCTTCTGCTTTAAGCATCGCAGGAAAAATGATACAATGGAATACAATATTGTCTTTACCAATAAAATGCACCAATTTAGTGTCTTTATCTTTCCAGTATGGCTCCCAATCTTTACCTTCTCTAGCAGCCCATTCTTTTGTAGATGATATGTAGCCTATTGGAGCGTCGAACCAAACGTACAATACTTTGCCATCGCCACCTTTTGCTGGTACAGGTATTCCCCAGTCTAAATCTCTAGTTACAGCACGTGGTCTTAACCCGTCATCTATCCAAGATTTACATTGACCATATACGTTAGGTTTCCAGTCTTTTTTGTGTCCTTCTAGAATCCATTCTTTTAAAAAACTTTCGTGTTTATTTAAAGGTAAGAACCAGTGTTTTGTTTCTTTTAGTGTTGGTATATTTCCTGTTAGTGCCGATTTTGGGTTAATTAAATCTGTTGCATTAAGGCTAGAACCACATTTTTCGCATTGATCTCCATACGCCTCTTCGTTGGCGCATTTAGGACAAGTACCTGTAACAAAACGATCGGCTAAAAATTGATTTGCTTTAGCATCGTAAAGCTGTTCTGTAACTTCTTCTATAAATTCGCCTTTATCGTGAAGTGTTTTAAAAAACGCTGACGCCGTATCGTGATGTATTTTTGCCGAAGTACGCGAATAGTTGTCAAAGGTAATTCCGAAATCTTCAAACGACTGTTTAATAATGGCATGATATTTATCTACAATATCTTGAGGTGTTACCCCTTCGTTTTTAGCTTTTATAGTAATAGGTACACCATGTTCGTCGCTACCACCAATAAAAAGAACATCGTTTCCTGTGGCGCGCAAAAAACGTGCGTAAATATCGGCTGGTACATAAACACCTGCTAAATGGCCAATATGTATTGGTCCGTTTGTATATGGTAATGCCGAGGTAATCGTGTATCTTTTAGGTGTATTCATCTATGTGATATTTATGATGTCGTTTAAATTTACCATGATTAAAAATAAGTTATGGTAAATTATATTTATTGAAATGAATTATTTGTCAAGCTACAAAAGTAATCAATTCAATATCGATTTAGAAAAAAAATGTACATTTACAAAATGTCGAAAAACATACAATTACTAGTCTTATTTTGCGCTGCTTTATTTGCCACAGACTGTGGTGCGTATGCTCAAAATCTTAAAATAAATAATAAAACTATTGCTTTGAAAAAACCAGAATATTTAAAGCCTGGAGATACTGTTGCTATTGTTGCGCCGTCTGGAGTTTTAAAAAATAGAAATGCCGAAGTAAACCGTGCTGTAGCTTTATTAAAATCTTGGGGGTTACATGCTATTGTTGGCACTCATGTTTTTGCACAAGATCACCATTTTGCAGGCACAGATGAAGTGCGTTGTGAAGATTTTCAAGATGCTTTAGACAATCCATCTATTCGTGCTATTTGGTGTGCAAGAGGTGGGTATGGTGCTGTTAGAATATTAGATCGGTTAGATTATTCTAAATTTAAGACTAACCCAAAGTGGATTATTGGTTATTCTGATATTACAGCAATTCATAATCAAGTTCAAAGTTTAGGTTACCAATCTATGCACGGCATGATGTGTACTAGTTTACAAGACGATCCTTTAAGTATAAAAGAAACGATACAAACTTTTAAAGATGCTTTGCTTGGTAAGGGTTTAAGTTATAATTTAAAAGGATCTAAGTATAATAAAAAAGGGACTGTTGTTGCACCCATAGTTGGTGGTAATTTAACCATATTGCACAGCATGCTTGGCTCTAATACGAGTTTAGATACCGCTGGAAAAATTTTATTTATAGAAGAAATAGGAGAGTATAGGTACCATATAGACCGTATGTTGCAAAGCTTAAAGCGTGCAGGTTATTTTAATAATTGTAAAGGGGTTGTTGTGGGCGATTTTACTAAAACTAAAAACAATACAACGCCTTGGGGTGTAAGTACGCAACAATTAATTTTAGATGTCTTGGCAGATTATAATTTTCCTGTAGCATTTAATATGCCAGCAGGGCACGCTAAAGATAATAGGGTATTGCTTTTTGGTGCTACTGTGTCTTTGGAAGTAACTACAAATTCCAGCACGTTAAATTTTAAGTAATTCAGTTTTTAATAAAAAAAGAGCTACCCAACGGTAGCTCTTTTTAATTGAATGAGAGAGGTGTAATTAATTACTGTACGATAAACTTTTTAATGTAAACATTACCTTGGTTATCTACAGCTCTTAGAATATATAACCCTGAATTAAATCCGTTGGATTTAGAAAGTTCTAATTGATTATTAGTCATATTTTGAGTAAATACTACTTTGCCTAGCATGCTAGATATTGTAACATGAGCCCCGTCCATGCCTTGTAGTGCAACTGTAAAGTTACTTTTTACTGGGTTAGGGTATATGCTAATCGATTTTTCTTCACTCTTTACTAGTTCTTTACTATGAGCTATTACTTTGCCAGTAGAGCCTACACGTTCTAATCTCCATTTTGCTCTATTGTTGCTAGATGGTGATTTTACAGTGATAGTAATGGTGTTAGAGGTGTTGTTTTGCAAGTATTTGTCTGTATTTGTAGACTTTATAGAGTAAGTGCCGTCGCTAAGTCTTCTAATATCATAACGTTTGTCTCCGTCGTTTCTTGGCGATAAGTTTGTAATTTTAACTCTGTTATCACTAGCTATAGTTCTAAAAATACCTGTACCAGTACCACTACTTTTTCTAACATCAATATTATAATAACTTCCTTGTTCTACAAAACGAAATTGTTTGTCATACCCAGTAGAGCCTGTGCTGGTTACTAGATCTTCACCATTGCTGTCCATATACCTTCCGGTTTGTACATTTTTAAGTCTGTACCAACTTCCTGTAATATTACTAGTTGTAGTAGTGTTGTTATTGTTACTAGAAGTATTAATAGGGTTATGAGTTTCTGGTGATGCATCAGCTAAACTGCTTGCAACTCGCATTTCGTCATAAAATGTTGTAATTTTATATTTACATGCTTTTCTGTTGTAAGACCCCCATTTTGGATATACACTATGTGCGCTATTTAAACTTCCATCATTAGTTCTATGATATGCTTTTTTTGATGTTCTGTCTAGTTTTACTCTATATTCGTCTGCATCAATATTTCCTAAAGTTTGTTTAACTCCGTTAAACCAAAACTCTACAGAGCCTTTGCTTGGGTCATCATCTTTAACAATTCTTACAACTAGGTCTACCCAAGTATTTTCTGGAACCCTTACGCTTGCTAATGTTGTTCTTCTTCTGGTAATACTTCCAGAACAATTAGACCAGCTGCTAGATACACTACCATTACTATTAAGGCATGGTCCCCAAGCTTCTAAATAAAGTCTACCGTTAGAATATTCCATGTTTAACGGGTAGTTTTGAGAGCCACCACTACCTGCTGTTTTCCATTGCCAAACTGTAATTTTGTCTGATGATGCAATAGTGCCGTCTACATTTATTTTCCATCTCCAGCCATAATAATAACCGCTTCCTACTCTGTGGTTAAAGTTACCTAGAGTCGATCGGTCTCCTTCTGTTCTTGCCAATTCTGCACGTTGCCTTCCTTTTGGTTTTGTTACACGCCAAACTCTTCCGTAGTCACCATCTATTACGGTGCTTACTGTAGGGTTGGTTGCGCTAGGGTTGCAATCTGCATTTCGCAAACTTGCATCTGGATCAAATCTTCTAAAAAAATCATTTACTTTAGTACTCGCATCTGGATTTGCATACCATCTTACTTGTGCTTGTAAACTGTAAACAGTTAAAATGCTAAACGCTAATAATAACATGATCATTTTTTGTCTTGTTGTAGTGCTGTCTTTTTTCATTTTAGTTGGTTTTATATGGTTACATGTTGCAATAAGTAATGATGTGGTGTCTTATTGCAACCCTACAATTATAATAAAACCTATGTGTTGTTTAGTACAAATAAAAGGGTGTTTGCGTACAAGGTGTTCGTTTATAAGGGTTAACGGTATTTGTTGTTTGTTTTATTTTTGTTTTGTGCGTAAAAATAATTGACTTTAATAGTAAGTAGAGGTTGTTTTATTGAAGTTTAAATTTTTTAGCATAAGCAGAAGGGGTTTCTCCATACTGCTTTTTAAAACTTTTGCTAAAATGTTTTGAAGATTTGTAACCAACCTTATAACTAATTTGAGAAATATTTAGATCGCCTTGCTCTAATAATTGTGCTGCTAATTGTAATTTGTAATGATTTATAAATTCGTTTGGCGTAAAGTTAGACCAAGCCTTTATTTTTGTAAAAAGCATCGTTCTACTAAGCCCCAATGCTGATGCAAACGTTGCTATATCAAATATGTCGCTACTTATGTTTTTCTTAACAATTTCTACAGCTTTTTGATATAAGGCTTCGTCTATAGAAGATGTTATATTGGTTTTGTTGTCTGAATTGGTTCGTGTTTTAAACTTTTCTTGAAGTAGCTCTCTGTTTAATAAAATATTATGTATTCTTATTTTAAGCTCTTTTATATTAAATGGCTTACTTAAATATTGATCAGCTCCACTTTCTAGTCCGTCAAGCTTGTGGATTATGGATGATCTCGAGGTTAGTAAAATAATAGGTATATGGCTTGTTTTTATATCTGTTTTAATTGCCGTGCAAAGTTCAATTCCTGTCATGCTTGGCATAACGACATCGCTAATAATTAATTCTGGATTTTCTTTTTTAGCAAGTATATAAGCTTTTTTACCGTTTTCGGCTTCAATAATATTATAATCTTCTACTAGTAAATTTTTAATAAAATATCTTAACTCATTATTGTCTTCTGCGAGCAATATTGATGGTTTATTTTTGTTTTTTAAAGGTTTTAAATGGGGTTTTATATTTTGAGAAACGTTTATTTGTTTTTTATATAAACTTATATCGTCGCTAGTTTTAACATTTTTAATTATTTGCGTTTCATTTAAGTGTGTTTTACCTAAGGGTAATGTTAATTTAAATGCGCTACCTGTGTTTAAGCCGTTACTTTTTACGGTAATTTCTCCTTGGTGTAGATTTGCAATATCTTTTACTATGGCAAGGCCTATTCCTGTGCCCTTTGTATAGTCTGTATTCGATTTATGTGCTGTTTCAATTTCAAAAAAACGATTAAAAACATGAGCTATATGTTCTTCTTCTATGCCAATACCAGTATCTTCTAGTTCTATAATAACATTGTTATTTACTTGATATGCTTTTAGTGTTATTTTTCCGTTTTTAGGAGTGTACCGAAATGCGTTAGATATTAGGTTGTAAAATAAACGTTCTAATTTGTCTCTATCGAAATACACCAATAATTCGTTAATGCTACAAACAAATTCAAATTGTTGATTTTTAATTTTTGCGTATTCTATAAAAGCTAAATGTATTTCTTTTAAAAACTGTATAATATCCTCTTGTCCTGCTTCTAGTTTAAATGCGTTTTTTTCTAACTTTCTAAAATCCATTAAGCGATTAATAAGTTGCAATAATTTGCTAGCATTGTTTTCTACAGTTTGTATTTTTTTATATGTTTCGCTGTCTCCTTTGTAATTCTCTAATATTTGTTGCAAAGGGCCAAGAATTAAGGCTAATGGAGTTCTAAATTCGTGAGATATATTGGTAAAGAATTGTATTTTCTTTTCGTTTAATTCTTTTGTTTTTTTTGTTTCAACTTGCTCTAGTTCTAATTTGTGCTTTAAAGCAGACTTTGCCTTTAAAATACTTATATAAAAGAATAATACGCTAAACAAAATTAGTGCATACGATAAGAAAGCCCACCATGTTAACCATGGGGCAGGTTTAATTTGTATATCTAAAGATGTAATGTCTTGGTTCCAGATGCCATCTGTATTTGCTGCAGTGACTTCAAAGGTGTAATTGCCATATTTTTGAATGGTATAAGATGCCACAGGAGAGTTACTAACATTCCATTGCTTTTCTAAACCTTTAAGTCTGTACTTGTATTTGTTGAGTTGAGGTTTTGAAAAATTTGGAGAAGTAAAGTGAATGCTAAAGTTACTTTGCTTGTAATTTAATGTTATAGATTTTGTGTTTGGTAATGTTTTTCCTGTAATATTAAGGTAATTAATGTTTTTGCCATCTCTTATTTGCAAATCTGTAAGTATAACTTTTTTTGCTGGTTTACTGGTTGCTATGTTATTTGTGTTAAAATATATAATGCCATTGGGGCTACCAAAGTAAATTTTTCCGTCTTCGGTTTTTAAACAAGAATTATTGTTAAACTCGTTATTTGTAAATGGGTTTTTTGTGTTAATATGTTTGGTAGATTTTTGTGTTTTCTTGTTGTAACAAATAATACCATGGTTGGTGCTTAGCCATAAATTACTGTTATTGTCTTCTATTATATTTTGAACAGATGGTTTTTGGTTATGTTGGCTTAATAAAGTTACGGACTTAAAGTTAGTACCGTTGTATTTGTATAACCCTTTAGATTTTACACTTACCCACAGTTGTTTTTCTTTATCTATATAAATATTTAATATTTTCTCGCCGTATTGTTGTTGTTCATCGTAAAAGTATTTGGTAATACTGCCATCGTTATTAATTTTATTTAGTCCTTTTTCGGTGCCAACCCATACTAAATTGTCGCTATCTATACCTATTGTTCTAATTAAATTATTGGACAGTGCTGTTTTGGAAATATCAGATTTCCAAAACAATTTCATGCTTTTGGTTTTTGTGTTATACTTTATAAGGCCTTTTCTAAATGTGCCTATCCAAACGGTATTGTCTAATCCTTTTTTTAAAACATATATCCCTGTGTTTTTTATATATGTTTTTAAAGATTCTGGAAAATGGTTTTTCTTAAATGTATTTTGTTTTAAACTAAATATTTGTATGCCTTTGTTAAATGTGCCAACCCAAAGGTTTTGGTTACTGGTGTACATTAAAGATTTAATATTGTTATCTTGTAATTTAGAATTTGATGTTGTTATATACTCGAAACTATCTGTTTCGTTATCGTGTAAATTTAGGCCGCCTCCTTCTGTTCCAATAGCAATTTTATTGTTGCAATTCTCTATAGAACTAACCACATTATAATTTAACCCTTGGCCTTCTTTACTTTGAGTTATTTTTTTAAAGTTGTTATTTGATTTATTCCATATGTTAACACCTCCATAAAATGTCCCAATCCATATGGCGCCATTCGAGTCTTTGTACATGGATTTTATGGAGTTTTTCGATAATCCATTATTATTAAATACACTATGTTTTAAATGAATTATTTTTTTGTTAGCAGAAACAATAATTAATCCACGATACGTGCCTGCCCACAATTGATTGTCTTTATCGAAAACCAACTGCCTAAAGTTGGTTATTTTTGAGTTAATATTGATGTTTTTAAAATAATCTGTTATTTCTTTTTTTTCTGTATTGTAAACTTGTATTCTGTTTTTTCTAGTAGCAATTAATAGGTCTTTATTTGGAGCTTCAATAAGTTGCTGTATATGAAGTCTTTTTTTTAGTTTAATTTTTTTAAAATTAACATCTGTATTGTACGGGTTTATAGCTTTGTAAAGATTAGAGTTTGAGCCAATATAAATGGCCTTTGTAGACGTTTCCAGTATGCTATTAATACGGGTACCTATTAATTTATTTTTGTCGTGTAAATGCGATGTGAATTTTTGTGTGCTTTTATTGTATATCGTTATGCCGTTGTCGGTACCAAACCAAATATTGCCATTGCTTAATACCTTTATATCCCAAATAGTACTGTTACTTATAGCGTTATTTATTTTGGAACTGTAAAACCTAGTAAATGTATTGGTTATGGGGTTGTATTTGTTTAGGCCATTGTAGGTGCCAACCCAAATATTTCCATCTAAATCTTCTGCTATAGATAAAATATGATCGTTGCTTAAAGATTTTGGGTTGCCAGACTCTCTTCGGTATATTGTAATTTTATTACCATCGTACTTATTTAGACCGTCTCTTGTGCCAATCCACATTTGGCCTAGTCTATCTTGTTTAAAAGCTATAACAGAACTTTGAGATAAACCATTTGTGTTTGTAATATGATTAAATAAAAAAGCATTCTCTTGAGCTTGCAGTAAGCTTGTTAAGCTTACGCACAGTATAACTATAAAATTTTTTAGCATGCCTTTAGTTTGTTGTTGGTTTGGTTCTTATAAGTTATTATTTTTTAATGACTTATAAGAACATCTTTGGTTGAATAGCAGCTTTTTTTCGAAGTATTGTATTGTGTGACTTTTAAAACTGAAGTTCTTTTTTTAATTGCTCGTAAGCATCTTGTACTTGTTTAAATTTTTCTTCGGCGCCTTTTTGGTGTTCCTTACCTAGGTGTATTACACGATCTGGATGATATTTTTTAGCCGTTATAACTAATCTAATATAGTCTCTATTTTATTTACAATTGTAGAAGGCGATATACTTGCTGCAGCATGCTGGTAACCTTCTAGAAATTTATTACCATAAATTGACGTTGGAATTTTAGGAAACTGCGCTCTATTAGCTGTTAAAGCATAGTCTAAAGGCTGATTAAAAGGCGAGAAACCAGCATAAGGATGTGTTACACCCCAAATAGTAACTACCTTAACCCCTAACATAGCGGCCATGTGTGCGTTACCAGAGTCCATGGAAAGCATCAGGTCTAAATTAGACATAACATCCAACTCTTGGTTTAAACTTAGTTGCCCTGCTAGACTAATAACATTATCTTGTTCTAAACTTTTTAATATTGTTATTTCTTTTTCTCCACCACCAAATAAAAGAATCGTATGTTTTTTTGATAGTACATCAATAACTTCCTTCATTAAATTTAAAGAATACATTTTACCTTCGTGAGCAGCAAAAGGTGCTATACCTACAATTTTAAGCGTTTTTATATCTCCAATATATTTTAAGATATCGTTACCCAATACTACTTTATTAGGAAATATTGGCTTTGTTAAATCGACAGGATAACCAAGACGCGCAAAAACATCAGCATAACGCGTGTGCGTATTCTTTAAAGCTTTAAATTGTTTGCCACCAACAAGAGCTTTTTTTTCTTTACGGCCTTTATTTATTTGTACAAAGGGTTTTCCTAAAAAAAATAATTTTAAAACGTGAGTACGTAATACCCCATGTAAATCGGCAACGGCATCTACACCTTGTTTTTTTAAAACTCTAGACAGTTTAAACAAGCCCAAAAAACCTTTATGCTCTGCTTTTAAATTTGCATGGCATACTGTTACGTTTGGTAAATCTCTAAAAAAAGGTTTAAAAAAAGGACGCGTTAATAGGGTAATCTTTAAAAAAGGATATTGTATACACAATGCTCTAATTACAGGCACCGTCATGGCAACATCGCCCATGGCAGATAATCTTATAACAAGTAAGGTTTTCGGTTTATTTACCATGAGTTTTAAGTGTTTTATAAACACTTATATTATTTTTATTTTTGATTTCTTAAAACAGGATTTAACTCATCGTCATTATACATTTTCATTTGCTTATAAACTTTCATGTATTTATCGCCTTTTTCAATATCACTTAA
>CALHCQ010000182.1 GCA_937936645.1 uncultured Algibacter sp. | reverse complement strand
AAGCAAAAACACTTGTAGATGCATGGATTGCTAGCCCAACTCATAGAGCCAATATATTGGGAGATTTTAATTATTTTGATATATCAACAGATTTTTCAAAAAGTGGTGTTATGTATTCTACAAATATTTTCATAAAAAAATAAGTCTTAACTCTGTTAGATAAGACTTTATTTAATTTTTAGTTGTTGGTTGTTTTATGTTAACGTGTTTTATTTGTCAATAGACCCTAAAACACGTTTCATAAAACTATTTAATGCTTCTTTTTGGCTAGTGCCATCTTTAATCATTTTATTAACCTCTACAGCTCCATACATGTTAGAAATTAACTCACCAATAACATCTAGCTCTTCGTCTTTAAGTGACGATACTTCTGTTAATGCTTCTAGAGTTTCAATGGTTTCTACAATGTAATCCTCATCGTTTTCTTCAATAAACTGAGTTAAATGTTTAATTACAGGTAATTTCATAATAGTATTTTATTAGTGGGCGAAATTTAATTATATAGATTCGCTTAAAAAATCTTTGAAAACATCAAATTTGTTAGTTTGTGTTTGACTCACAAATTTCCCTCCTTTAAACGTGGCAAAAGTAGGTAGGTTATCTACATTTGCTAGTTTTCTAGATTCTGGAAATTTCTCAGCATCTGCAATTACAAATGTTGCAGAACTATATTCTGAAGCCATTTTTTTAAATTTAGGTTTCATTATTCTACAGTTTCCACACCAAGTTGCAGAGTACTGTATAATAACGGTTTCGTTGTTTGCTATAATATCAGATAAGTTATCTTGATTTAATTCTTGAACCATAATTTTATTGTTTAAAAAGCTCCTAAACATTATCTATTTAGGAGCTTAATGTTATATAATACTGTTTCGTTTTTTTTAGTGAGCAGCTAAGTATTCTGCTGTACCTTTAGCATTTGGCGCCATGGCTTCTTTACCTTCTTCCCAGTTTGCAGGACATACTTCTCCTTTTTCTTGTACGTGAGTTAAAGCATCAACTAATCTTAAGTATTCTCCAACATTTCTTCCTAAAGGCATATTGTTTATACTTTCGTGCTGTACAGTACCTTCTTCATCTATAATATATGTAGCACGGTAAGTTACGTTGTCTCCTTCTACTTGTACAGTTCCTGTTTCTTCATCAAATGTTTCATTTGTAATGTCAAGAATACCTAATTTGCTAGATAAGTTTCTATTGCTATCAGCTAAAATAGGGTAAGTTACACCTTCTATACCACCGTTGTCTTTTGCCGTACTTAACCAAGCAAAGTGTACTTCGGGAGTATCACAAGAAGCTCCAATGATTATTGTATTTCTTTTTTCAAACTCTGGTAATGCTGCTTGAAATGCATGTAATTCTGTAGGACAAACAAAAGTAAAATCTTTTGGGTACCAAAAAAGAACTACTTTTTTCTTGTTGTTTACTGCTTCTTCAAGAACGTTTACTTTAAAAGTATCGCCCATTTCGTTCATTGCGTCTACGTTTAAATCTGGGAATTTTTTTCCTACTAATGCCATGTTTTTTGTATTTTTAATTTGTTAATTTAATACTGCAAATATAGAATAGAACTAGGGGAAAATTAAGCAATAAAAATTCTAATTTTTTATGTTAGTATAGAATATAATTATAGTTGTTTTATTATGTAATAGAATTATGTTATTTTGATACGATTCGTCTAATTTTTATGGATATGGCAGCGAATAATAATGTGGTAAACGGACTTAACCAATTAAATATAGCATAAACAAAATATTCACTAACGCTAACCCCTAAAACACTAGCTTGGTAAGCGCCACAGGTATTCCAAGGTATTAATACCGATGTTACTGTACCTGAGTCTTCTAGTGTTCTACTTAGGTTTTCTGGAGCTAAATTTTTGTCTTCAAATGCTTTTTTAAACATTTTACCTGGTATAACAATGGCTAAATATTGATCTGCAGTAATAATATTTAAACCTAAGCAACTAATAACTGTGCTTACAAATAAACTAAATATAGTCGATGATACAGAAAGTAATATTTGTGTAATTTTATGTAATGCTCCAATAACATCCATAACGCCTCCAAAAATCATAGCGCAAATAATTAAAAATATTGTAGGAAGCATGCCTAGCATACCACTAGTAGAAAAAAGCGTGTTCAAAGCTTTGTTTGTTGTTATAATTTGTGTGTTGGAGAAAATAGCTTGCGTTATCGTTTTTAAAACAGAAGACTCCTGAGAGTTCAAAATTTGGTTTTGATATATAAAACTAAATAAAAGAGCCAAAACAATCCCACTACCTAGTGCTATTAATGGTTTTGTTTTAAAAAGAATAAGTAAAATAACACTTAGTGGTACAATAAAAAGCCAAGGCGTTACATTAAAAACACTTTCTATTGTTAATAATAGACGCTCTATATTTGTGTCTCCATCGATATGAATATTATAGTTTAAAATAAAAAATACAATAAGTGTGATAATAAATGTTGGTACAGTGGTTATTAGCATATAATTTATATGTGTAAATATATCTGTGCCAGCCATTGCAGGTGCTAAGTTCGTGGTGTCACTTAGTGGAGATATTTTATCGCCAAAATATGCGCCAGATATTACAGCTCCTGCTATAATACCTTGGTTTATACCAAGCGCTGTGCCTATACCTATTAAAGCGATGCCAACCGTTGCCGTTGTTGTCCAAGAACTTCCTGTAGCTATTGATACAATAGCAGATACCACAACAGCCGCAGGTAAAAATATATTAGGATTTAAAATTTGTAAACCATAATATACCATAGCAGGTATTATACCACTAATTAACCAGCTTCCAGCTAGTGCACCAACGAGCAGTAATATAGATATTGGGTGTAGTACACTTTTTATGTTTAACCAAATAGAAGTTGTAATTTGGTTAAGCTTAAATTTATTTTTTAAACCAATTATAACACCCACACCAGCAGCTATTAATAATATTATTTGGTTAGAATAATTACCAAATAAACTGCCGTTTGCATATTTTATGTTGTAAAATAAAAGGCTTATTAAAATAAAAACAGGAATTAAAGCTTCTGTTAAATTAACGGTATTACTTTTAATTTTCTCTTTAACATTCATAATTAATGTTTTATTTTTAAATAAAACAATTTACTACTTTCTATTGAAAGGTTACAGATTTAAAGAGACATTAACCATGTTTTTTGTAGTTTTTTAAATTTTTTGAGCTCAACTCTTAATAGAGGTAAAAAATCTTTACCATTACTATTAGACTCCTCGAGACGGTAAGAGTTTTTGTAAATTTTTTTTGTTAATTTTTTTAATGATGTAATATGTTTATGTCTTCGGTCAGGAAAAGGCTCTAATTCTGCATTTGCAATTTCTGGAGCTAAGCAAATAGATTGTTGTACAATGTCTCCAGAAAAATAAATATATTGATCTTCACTACCGTCTATTTTTAGCTCATTTAAATCGTTATTTAAATAAATAGATATGTTTTGAGAAAGCTTAAGTATATCCATCGCTTTTTGATACATAGGAGACTGTGGTGAATTAATAGGCGTGTAATGAGACATAAACTTAAAATTTATCATTATTATCAAAATTAACAACAAATTACCATATGTTTATTTCGATTTTAAAGTTAAACGTGTTATTTACTTTAATTATTAATTTTTTTTAGTTTAATTTGTTTAATATGGATAATCTTAATATAAAAATTTTAAAGTGCCTACAAGAAAACGCTAGACTTTCTAATGCAGAGATAGGCCGAAGGGTAGGAATAAGTTCTCCAGCAGTTTCCGATAGAATTAAGAAATTAGAAGACGCAGGTGTTATAGAAGCTTATAGGACTATTGTATCTCCTTTTGCTATTGGATATCAATTAAAAGCAATTATTACATTACGTGCTTTTATAGGTATGCTTAAACCTTTTTTAGACAAAGTTAAAACATACGATGAAGTTGTAAATTGTTACCGAATAACTGGCGAAGAGAATATTGTTATGGAAGTTGTTTTAAGAGATCATAAACATTTAGAAATTTTTATAGATCAATTAATAAGTTATGGTGCTACAAAAACACAAATTGTGTTATCTAGAATAGTAAAGCAAAAAGAGCTAATACCCGTAAAATAAAATTATAAATATATCATCTTTTAAAAAACAAAATAGTCTTTAAATTATTAATATAATGAAATGTAAAATTATTTTTAGTGTTGCAATAACATGTCTTATTTTTAGTTGCAATAACGGAAAACGAAAAATAGTAGGGAGTACTCCTTTTCAAAAACAATTAAATGCACAATATAAAGATGCATCAAGATCACCTTTAAAAGATAAGGATAGGCGAGAATTTAAAGGGTTACCTTTTTTCGATTTAGATTCTAGTTATGTAATAAATGCTATGTTAACTAAAACACCAAATTCAAAATGGGTTAACATGAAAACCACCACTAGCAGACTCTCTAAACAAAGATTGTATGGTGTTTTAAAGTTTAAAATAAAGGATGCCTTCTTTAAACTTAACGTGTACCAGGGGGAAAATCCAACAACCGATTCTGGATTAGATGATTATTTATTTTTACCATTTTTAGATAAAACAAATGGCGAAGAAACATATTCTGGAGGACGTTATATAGATCTTGATTTTCCTTCAGAACATAAAAATACTTTAGTTATAGATTTTAATAAAGCCTACAACCCTTATTGTGCTTACAATAGTAAATATTCTTGCCCAATTGTACCAAGAGAAAACTATTTAAAAACAAAAATAAAAGCAGGAGTTAAACTAGATAAATCTAAGAGTCATTAATAAAATAGAACTTTTTTATTTATTATTATTATGAGTAAATATAATATTTGGTAAAACAATAATAAATATCCTTTAGTTAAGACTATAATTTAAAGCTAGGTTATATACAGTTTTATGGTACTACAATAAAATTGTCTTACTTGTTTTTTTTTGAATTATATAACCTTAATAATAAAAGAGATTTACCTTTACTTTAAAGGGGTTTACTTTTTACTATATGTAACAAAAAAAGCAGCCCATATAGGCTGCTTTTTTTATTATATTGTGAGATTAACTTTAAATAATTATATTAATTATTTAGCGTTAACTACTCTAAATTCAGTACGTCTGTTTTTCTGGTGCTCAGCTTCAGAACACTGAACTCCATTAGAACAACGGTTTACTAATCTAGTTTCTCCAAAACCTCTTCCAGATAGTCTGCTTCTAGAGATTCCTTTAGATACTAAGTAGTTTACTACAGAGTTAGCACGTTGTTGAGATAAAGACATGTTGAAGTTATCGTTACCTCTTGCATCTGTGTGAGACATAAGCTCTATGCTTACTGGCTTCTCGTTTAAGATAGGTAATAAAGTTTCATCAATAGTTCTTTTAGATGCAGGTGTAATACGTGCGCTTCCAGTTTCGTAAAAAATTGGTAATGCGTTAGCGTTTACTAAACCACAATCAACTTCTTCCCAAGTAGTAATACCACCTTTCTTAGCTAATACAGTTCTTGTAATTTCTTGAGTTCTAGAAGGAATAGTTACACTTCTTGTAGTTGCAGCGTTAGCAAGAACTTGACGTCTAATTGTAGAGTACTCAGCAGGAATTTCAATAGTTTCCATTCTAGCAGGAGTTTTGATAACTCTTTTTTGGTAAGTACTTGGTACTTCGTTTACTGGTACACTTCCAGTAGTTGCATCTTTAACTAAAGTCGTAAAGCTTACATCTCTAAATTGTGCAGGGTACTCAACGAAACAAGCTACAACACAATCCTCTTTATTTGGAGAATCACAAGCTGTTTCTTTGTACTGCCATCCTGAAGTTTTTGGGTAAGTCTCAAAAGTTCTTGAGTTAGTTCCAAAAGTTGCAGGGTTAATTGTTAAATCACTTCTTCTTTCTTTTTTGATGTAAGGTACATCTACAGTTTCGAAAGTTGCAGGAACGTATACAAACTTCTTAGAAGCTTCTTTTACTAATACACGATCTTCTACAGTTTTGTAAGTTGCTGGTACAACTTCTAATTTTGTATAAGCAGGATAAACTTCGATAGTTTCTTGAACTTGTTTGAACTCATCCTTTGTAATACATTTTACATAACATTTACCTGGATCTGGATTAGCTGGTAAATTTTGGGCTTGAGAGAATCCGATACCTGCTAAAAAAGCTAGGGATAAAAATAAATTTGTTTTCATAAAAAAATTAAAATTTTAGTTAATGGTTACATTTTCCACATAGATTTGACACATGAAAATTTAATAGGTCACAATATAAATATTAAATGTGATTTTTTTGTTTTTTTGTGCGTTTTTTTACTTGGCTAAATTAAGAAAAAATTACAGTTTTATTGTTAAAAACCATAACTTTTCTGTTAGAATGCAGTTTAATTGCATTTGCTAGTACAATTTTTTCTAAATCACGACCCTTTGCTATAAGGTCTTCTATGCTGTTAGCGTGAGAGATACGTGTAACATCTTGCTCTATTATAGGGCCTGCATCTAGCTCTTCTGTTGCATAGTGACTTGTTGCACCAATAATCTTTACGCCGCGTTTGTAAGCTGAATGATAGGGTTTTGCACCCACAAATGCTGGTAAAAATGAATGGTGTATATTAATAATTTTATTTGGGTATTTACTTATTAGTTTGTTAGATACTATTTGCATGTAACGTGCTAATACAATAAAGTCTATATTATGAGCTTCTAAAAGCTCTAGTTGTTTATCTTCAGCTTCAGCTTTATTATTTTTATTTACTGGTATGTAATAAAAAGGAATATTAAAGCCTTTTGCTATATATTTTAGTTTTTCGTGGTTACTTATTATAAATGGAATTTCTAGATTTAATTCTCCCGAGTTATATCGGCTTAAAATATCATAAAGACAGTGGTCGTATTTAGAAACAAATAAAGCCATTTTTGGTTTTGTTTCAGACGAGTATATTCTCCATTTCATTTTAAATTTACCACAAAGCGTATCTTTAAATGTTTCTTTAAATGTTTCTGTAGAAAAATTGCTGTTAGTAAACTCGCTTTCAAGTCTCATAAAAAAGATGTCTTGTTCACGGTCTACATGCTGATCTATGTATACAATGTTACCATTTTGTGCTACAATAAAATTTGTAACAGAAGCTATTATGCCTGGTAAATCTTTACAGTTAATAAGAATTGTAATTTTATTCATTTAATTTAAAAAATAAAATTTAAAAGCGTGTTTTAAAAAAGTGCAAATATATAACTAAAATAAAGTTTGCCAACTTTTAGCTTGTATTTATTTGTAATACTTTTAAATGTTTTTAAACCTGTTTTTACGTGTTTTATGCTTGGTTGTTTATTTGGTGTTCAAATAATCAATAAGTTGTGAAACGGCCTTTCCTCTGTGTCCTATGTTATTTTTGGTGTTTAAATCCATTTCAGCAAAAGTTAATTGATGTTCATTTGGCATAAAAACAGGGTCGTAGCCAAAGCCATTGTTGCCTTGTTTTGTGTTTGTAATTTCTCCTTTACATAGCCCTGTAAAATCTATACTTTTGTTATTATATATTAAGCTAATTACGGTTTTAAATTGTGCTGTTCTAGAAGTAGCCTGTTCTAAATTTTTTAATAATAACGCCATATTATTGGTGTCATTTTTTTCTTTACCAGCATATCTAGCAGATAAAACACCAGGTGCTCCATTTAGTGCTTCTACTTCTAGGCCTGTATCATCTGCAAAACAATCAAAACCATAATGTGTT
>CALHCQ010000181.1 GCA_937936645.1 uncultured Algibacter sp. | reverse complement strand
TTTGATACTTCAGTCGTACTGTTTTGTCTATTAGCTTCAATACGTGCTAAAATTTCTTCTCTAGAGAATACCGTTATTTCTCCGTTTCCTGATACTTGAGAATCCTCAGATGTATTCTGAGCTGTTGATGCTAACCCTACTAACAAGAAGGGAATAATTAATGTAGTTTTTTTCATTGCAATTTTTTTTAAAATTTATTTTTCTGTGACATATGGTATTAATTCAAGTCTTATTATCTTTTAATAGAGCTAAACCAACACCATATTTCTTTTTCATTTTTTAAAAGTATACAATTACTAGCATCCCCAGTGTTTTAAAGGGTTACAAAATTTTTAAAGCGGAAAAAAAACATCTAAAACGGAAAAAAAGCAATTGAAAATTTCATTAAAACACACTATGTAAACTCAATTGTTGAACACAAATAGAAATCTATAAAATGGTTTGAATTAGAATTAAAGAAAACAAAATATATTGTACCTGCTTAAAGTATTTACAGGCTAATATGTTTATTAAAATGAAATTAAAAGCAGTAAAATTCTGTTAAAAAATAATACAGAACTTACTAGCATAAAAACAAAAAAAATAGGTTACCATTTGGCAACCTATTTTTTTATATTTTAAAAAAGTATTATTTAATCTAAAGGAAATTTAGCCTTAATTTTATCTAAACATAAATTATGAATACTACCAGCATGCGTATGCTGCTTAGATGTATCTGGAACATAAGTTCCGTCTTGAACTTGACCACCAATTTTCTGATAAGCCTCTCTAAAACTTTGTCCTTCTACAACTAACGTATTTATATTATCTACTGTGAATAGATATTTATATTTATCATCATTAATATCAATATCTTTTACAATGATTTGTTGTATTGAGTAATTAAAAATATCTAAAATATCTTTTAAAGACTCGAAAGCAGCAATAACATTTTCTTTTAATAATTGATAATCTCTGTGATAACCACTAGGTAAGTTATTCGTTATTAAAATCATTTCGGTTTGTAAAGCCTGTATTTTATTACATTTACCACGGATAAGCTCGAATACATCTGGGTTCTTTTTGTGTGGCATAATACTACTACCTGTAGTGAGCTCGTCTGGAAAAGATATAAAACCAAAATTCTGACTCATATACAAACAAGCATCCATAGCAAAACGAGACAATGTATTAGCTAAACTACCCAAAGCTGCCGCAATGGTGCGCTCGTTTTTACCACGTCCCATTTGTGCAGCCACTACATTATATTTAAGAGTGGCAAAGTCCATTTCTTGAGTTGTAAATTCTCTATCTATAGGAAAAGAGCTCCCATAACCAGCTGCCGACCCTAAAGGGTTTTGATTCACTGTTTTAATAGCCGCATCTAGTAAAAAAACATCATCTATCATAAGTTCTGCATATGCAGAAAACCACAAACCAAACGATGATGGCATAGCAACTTGTAAATGTGTATACCCAGGCAACACCTTGTCTTTATAGGTATTAGCCAAGTCTAAAAGCGTGTTAAAAAGCGTATGTGTTTTTTGTTTTACAAGCCCTAAATGGTCTTTGTAATAAAGATGACAAGCAACCAAAACTTGATCGTTTCTAGAGCGTGCTGTATGGATTTTTTTACCGACCTCTCCTAAATTTTTTGTTAGCTCGTATTCTATTTTCGAATGTACATCTTCAAATTGATCGTCTATAACAAAGGTACCTGCTTCAATTTGTGTAGCCAACACCTCTAAACCTTTTAAAAGATTTTTTAATTCATCATCAGTAATAATACCAATTTTATTGAGCATTTTAGCATGCGCTTTAGAAGCTATAACATCATATTTTGCAATATGTATATCTATTTCTCTATCGTTACCTACGGTAAATTGCTCTATTTTTTTATCTATTGATATACCTTTATCCCAAAGTTTCATTTTCTAAAATTGTTTTATGTGTGTGTTGTGTTCGTATTAAACGATAACATTATTTAATAGCTCGACATAAATTTTAATGCCTTCTTTTATTTCGCTTAAATAAATGAATTCGTCGGCAGAATGTGATCTTGTACTATCGCCAGGCCCTAATTTTAAACTTGGACAAGATAGAGCTGCTTGATCGGATAATGTTGGCGACCCATAACTTTTTCGTCCCATAGATAATCCTGATTTAACCAAATCATGATCCATGGGTATACTAGACGAATTTAATCTTAAACTTCTAGCTTTAATGCTTGACACAGGTGCTTTTTCTTGTAATATAGCTGCAATTTCGGCATTACTATATGCATCGTTTACACGTACATCTATAACCAAGTCTACATGCCCTGGTACAACATTATGTTGGGTGCCGGCATTAATTTGGCTTACTGTTAATTTTACATCGCCTAAAGCTTTAGACGTTTTCTCGAATTTAAAATCTTTAAACCACTGTAAAGCTTCTATCGTATTATAAATAGCGTTGTTACTATTGGGGTGTGCTGCATGACTTGGTGTTCCTTTAACTACGGCATCAAAAACAACGAGTCCTTTTTCGGCTACAGCCAAATTCATTAAAGTAGGCTCTCCAACAATGGCCACATCTACTTTAGGTATAATGGGTAACATACTATTTAGCCCATTGGCACCGCTATTTTCTTCTTCTGCAGAAGCTACAATTATTAAATTATATTTTAAATTTTCGTAGTTATAAAAATAGGTAAATGTTGCTAATAAAGACACCAAACATCCGCCTGCATCGTTACTCCCTAAACCATATAATTTATCGCCCTCTACTTTGGCTTCTAAAGGGTTTCTAGTGTATGCAGAATTAGGTTTTACCGTATCGTGATGCGAGTTAAGCAATAAGGTTGGCTTGCCTGGTTTAAAGCTTTTGTTAACTGCCCAAATATTATTATTAGTTCTATTAAAACTTATTTGATTTTTAGTAAACCAATCTTCTATTAACAAAGCCGTATTTGTTTCCTGGGTAGAATACGATTGTGTTTCTATCAAACTTTTTAAAAGATCGATAGCTTCTTTGGTTAATTTTTCTATGTGCATTTACAAAGTAATTTTAGTAAAATTATCGTTTTCTTGCGTTAACATAGCGGTATTCCCCATATTTATGGTGTGCACACCGTTTTGTAACGCATCGAAACAATTCTCTAATTTAGGTAACATTCCGTCAGAAATAATACCTTGTTCTAATAAATCTTTATAAATTTTAGAATCTATATGTTTTACAACAGATTCTTTATTATTAATATCTTTTAATACACCGTTTAACTCAAAACAATAATATATAGATGTGTCGTAAATAGCACTCATACCTATGGCTACTTGCGAGGTAATGGTATCTGCATTTGTATTTAATAGTTGCCCTGCCGCATCGTGCGTAATGGCACAAAAAACAGGTGTAAAATTGGCTTCTATAAGTTTGTTTACTGCTTGATGATTTACTTGTTTCACATCGCCAACAAAACCATAATCTATCGTTTTTACAGGTCGCTTTACAGATGTTATACTATTGGCATCTGCACCTGTTAAGCCTATGGCATTGGTGTTTAGACTTTGTAATTTAGCTACTATATTTTTGTTTACAAGTCCGCCATAAACCATAGTAATTACCTTTAATGTTTCGGCATCTGTAATGCGTCGACCATCTATCATTTTAGAGGCTATACCTAGTTTAGAGGCTACATGAGTAGCGCGTTTACCACCGCCATGTACTAAAATTTTTTTTCCTTTTAAATTCGAAAAAAGTTTTAAAAAAGCTTGTAAAGCAGCTTCATCTTCTATAATATTTCCTCCTATTTTTACTATAGATAATTTTTCTTTAGACATGTTCTAAAATCTTTTTTAGTACTAATTGTGCGGCATATGTTCTATTGTTGGCTTGTTGTATTACTATAGAGCTATCTGTATCTAAAACAGCATCCTCTACAACAACATTTCTACGCACTGGTAAACAGTGCATAAATTTAGCATTACCCAGTTTATTTTTGGTAATCATCCAATTAGGGTCGGTATTTTTAACTTGTCCATAATGGTCAAAAGAACTCCAGTTTTTGGTATATACAAAATCGGCATCTTTAAATGCTTCTTCTTGGTTGTGATATATAGGTGTGTCTTTTGTTATTTCGGGGCTTAAATTATAGCCTTCAGGGTTTGCAATAACAAATTCTACATCCATTTTTTGCATGGCTTGGGTAAAACTATTTGCTACAGCATGTGGTAAAGCTCTTAAATGTGGTGCCCAGCTTAAAACAACCTTAGGTTTAGACACCTTTTTATGTTCTGATATTGTAATTGCATCGGTTAACCCCTGTAATGGGTGACCTGTAGCACTTTCCATATTTACAACAGGTACAGATGCGTATGCTTTAAAGGCGTTTAAAACATGTTCGCTTTGGTCTTTGGCTTTATCTGTTAAAGTTGGAAATGCTCTTACGGCTATAATATCGCAATATTGAGACACTACAGCGGCAGCTTCTTTTATATGCTCGGCTGTGTTACCGTTCATTACGGTACCATCGCCAAATTCTATACCCCAAGCATCTCCAGAGACATTCATTACAATAGGATCCATACCTAAATTTAAAGCGGCTTTTTGCGTGCTTAATCGCGTACGTAAACTAGAGTTAAAGAACAACAACCCAAGGGTTTTGTTAGCTCCTAACGCCTTATGTTTTAACGGATCTTTTTTTAATGCTTTGGCCTCTTTAATCCAAGAATCTATATTATCTATATCGTTTATGGAAGTGTAATGTTTCATCTTATATCTCTTTTTCTTTTTGTGCTTTTACGCTACGTGGTATAAACACATTTCAATTTTTACTTTAATTAAACACCTAATATTATTTATTTTATTTTAGTAAATGCTACTTTGCTTTGTAGCGCATTTATTAAAAAATTATCGTCTAAACCATTTACAATCCAAGTTTCTATACCTGCTGCTTTTGTAACAGATGCTGCTTTTATTTTAGAGGCCATACCACCGCTGCCATGGCTGGATTTAGAGTCTACAACCTGTAAATTTAAAGCCTCAATATCTTCTACATTTAAAACCGTTATTGGTGTACCTTCTTGCATAGATGCTTTGGTGTATATACCATAGGTATTTGTGGCTATTACACATAAATCTACCTTTAAAAGCGACGCGGTTAATGCTGCTAACTTATCGTTATCTCCAAACTTTATTTCATCGGTAGCAACCGTATCGTTTTCGTTAATAATAGGTATGTAGTTATTGTTTACCAACACGTTAATGGTGTTTACAATATTGGTTTTGCTTTCTTGTTTTTCGAAATCGGAATAAGACAATAAGCATTGTGAGGTTAACAAACCATATTCTCTAAAAATTTCTTGATAGATACGAATTAAATGTGGCTGACCAATAGAGGCTAGTGCTTGTTTTACAAAAACGCCTTTGCTTTTACTCTCTAGCTTAACAAATTGCTTGGCAACAGCTATGGCACCCGAGCTTACAATAATAAATTCGCAAGTATCTTTAAGCGCTGCCATTTGTTTGGCAAGGTCTTCTATTTTACCTCTAGAAATATTATCAGTCTCTTTTGTTAACGTATTAGAGCCTATTTTTAATAAAATTCGTTTCTTTTTTTGCATGTTATCTTATTTGTCCATCACCATGAACATACCATTTATTAGTTACTAAATGTTGCAAACCTATTGGTCCACGTTGGTGTAGCTTGTCGGTACCAATAGCTAGCTCGCCGCCTAAACCAAACTCGAAACCATCTGTAAAGCGTGTGGATGCATTGTGATAAACCGCACCACAGTCTACAGCAGCCATAAAATTTTCGGCAGCTCCTGTGGCACTTGTTACTATACTTGCAGAGTGCCCACCACTGTATTTATTAATCATATCTATAGCTTCTTGCGTATTTGCAATACTACCTATAACTATTTTATAATCTAAAAACTCTTCGTACCAAACAGCATCATTATCTATAGGTGTTACATCGCTGTAATGACTAAGTGTATTATCACCTAAAACCTCTACATTGTGGGTTTTTAAACGTGCTAATAAATCGTTAATAAATTGTTCTCTATTTGGTAAATCGTTGTCTATTATAACCTTGTCTACAGCATTACAACCCGATACTTTTTGTGTTTTAGCATTAACCACAATATCGAGAGCCATTTGGGCATTGGCATGTTTATGTACAAACACAAAATTGTTACCTCTACCACTTACAATAACTGGGCATTTTGCATTCTTTTTAACAAACTCTATTAAGCGCTCGCCACCACGTGGTACAATTAAATCTAAAGTTTGTGTTGGATTTTCTAAAAAAGCCTGTGTTTCCGTACGGTTGTAATTTAAATATTCTACCCAATCTGTACTTACACCATTTGCTTCTAGCGCTTGGTGCCATAATTTAACAATAGCTAAGTTAGAATTTAAAGACTCTTTACCGCCTTTTAATAAAATTTTATTACCCGATTTAAAAGCAATCCCCCCAGCCTCTATAGTAACATCTGGACGCGATTCGTAAATAATCATTACCGTACCAAAAGAAGCCGTTCTATTATAAATTTGCATACCATTATCGTGTGTAAAACGAAAACGCTCTACACCAACAGGATCTTCTAATTCCGATAACTGACGTAACGACTCTATCATACCTTCTATTTTAGCGTCGTTTACTTTTAAACGATCGCTCATGGCCAAATCGCTATTATCGTAACTATCCATGTCTATTTTATTAGCATCTAGGATGGTTTGCGCATGTGTTTTAACCAATGTTTGCATGGTGTTTAAAACGGCATTACGCTTATCTATACTTAATATACTGTTCATGTCTTTAATATTCTTAACTCAATAATACAAGTATTTAAATGAGTCTCTTTTTATTTGTTTAAAGCTATTTTTAAAGCTTCAAAAAACTGATCTATATGTTGTTTTTCAATATTTAAAGGTGGCAAAATTCTAAGCACTTTTTTATTCATAGCGCCACCTGTAAATATATGGTGGTTATAAATTAAATCTTTACGCAGGTCTCCAACTTCAAAATCGAATTCTAAACCTAGCATTAACCCGCGACCTTTAATTTGTTTTATTTGTGGTAATGTTTTAACTACCGATATAAAATAATTAGATATGTTATTTACATTGGTCATTAAATCCTCTTCCTCTATGGTGTTTAAAACAGCCAAACCTGCAGCACATGCCAAATGGTTACCTCCAAATGTGGTACCTAACATACCATATTTAGACTCTATACTAGGGTGAATTAAAACCCCACCAATAGGAAAACCATTACCCATACCTTTAGCTATAGATATAACATCTGGTGTAACATTATAATGCTGAAAAGCAAAAAACTTACCAGAGCGCCCATAACCCGACTGTACCTCATCGGCAATAAACATTGTATTGTTTACTTTACACAAAACATTTACCTGCTCAAAAAAACTAGCAGTAGCTTGGTCTAAACCACCAACACCCTGTATAAACTCTACAATTACAGCACAAACGTCGCCTTTTTCTAGTTCAGTTTTAACACCTTGCACATCATTTAAAGGTAAAATAGTTACCGCTTGTTGTGCATTAATGGGTGCTATAATATTTTTATTATCTGTTGCAGCAACGGCTGCCGATGTACGGCCGTGAAACCCATTACTAAAAGCTACAACACGTTTTTTATTTGTTTTAAACGAGGCTAATTTTAAAGCATTCTCGTTAGCTTCGGCACCAGAACTACACAAAAACAATTCGTAATCCTTGCAGCCCGAAAGCGCCTCTAATTTATTTGCTAATTGAACCTGTAAAGGGTTTTGAACCGCATTAGAGTAAAACCCTAAAGCATTTACTTGGCTTGTTATAGCCTTAACATAATTAGGATGCGCATGCCCTATAGACATAACAGCATGACCACCATAAAGATCTAAATATTGGGTATCCTTATCATCGTAAACATGAATACCTTTACCAGAAACTGGTGTTACATTGTATAACGGATAAACATCAAATAATGGCATATTAATTCTTTTTTAATTGGTTAATTTTATTAAACGAAGCAATAATACCCTGTACCAAAGCTGCACTCATTCCGTTATTCTCCATAGCATTTAATCCCTCTATAGTACAACCACCAGGTGTGGTAACACGATCTATTTCGGCCTCAATATGTCTATCTGTATTTTGTAATAAACTAGCAGCCCCCAAACACGTTTGTAAAGCAATCGTATCGGCCTCTTCGGCTTCAAAACCAAGCTGTATAGCACCCTGTGTAGTGGCACGTACTAAACGCATCCAAAAGGCAATACCACTAGAACAAATTACAGTAGCCGCTTGCATTTGCGATTCTGGTATTTGTAACGTTGTTCCTAACTGATTAAATATCGTTGTTGCAACCTCCATGCGCTTTAAACCATGGGCGTTACCAGACAAACATGTCATCGATTTCCCAATAGATATAGCCGTATTAGGCATAACACGTATTACCGCTTTTTCTTGACCAATAATACGCTCTATAACAGCAATTTCGAAACCTGCAGCAACAGACATCACGATGTGATTATCTGTAATTAACGGCGCAACATCCTCTAAAACCCCAACAATATGCTTAGGTTGTAAAGCAAAAATAACAACCTCGGCCTCTTTAACCGCCAAAGCATTATTATTAGTTACAGTCACTTGGTTTACATCCTTATAAACATCTACCTGTTTAGTATTTCTATCGCTTAAGTACAAAGCAGTAAAAGACTTATTCTCTATTAAGCCCTTAGCTATAGCACTTCCTAAATTTCCAGTTCCAATTATGGCTATTTTCATAACTCTAGTATTCTATATTATTTATGGCGTTACCCAAAAGGGTCGGGCTTTCACTACTCGCTCTCTTCGAGGAGCTCAAACAAACCGTTCAATCCCTAACGCACAATTATTATGGCAATATACTGTTAAAAATATGTTGCTTTTAAACTTAAACCTGTTGTTTCCTCTAGTCCAAACATTAAATTCATGTTTTGCACCGCTTGTCCAGAAGCGCCTTTTAATAAATTATCTATAACACTTGTTATTAACAATTTACCCTCATGTTTATGCAAATGCACCAAACACTTGTTGGTATTTACAACCTGTTTCATATGTAAAAAATCATCCGATACAAATGTAAATTTAGCATCCGCATAAAACGATGTATATAAAGCCTTAGCCTCTTCTACAGTGCCACTAAAATCGGTATATATAGTTGCAAAAATACCTCTAGAAAAATTACCTCTATTAGGCATAAAAATAATTTGAGAACTAAAACCATCTTGCAATTGGTTAACCGATTGGTTAATTTCTCCTAAATGCTGATGGGTAAAAGGTTTATAGTACGAAAAATTATTATCGCGCCACGTATAATGTGTCGTTGCAGATAACGATGTACCTGCACCCGTTGCACCCGTAACCGCATTAATATGTACATCTTTTTGTATTAATCCTGCATGTGCCAATGGCAGTAAACCCAACTGTATTGCTGTTGCAAAACACCCCGGATTAGCAATATAATGAGCCTCTTTAATGCGTTCTTTTTGTAATTCTGGCAAGCCATAAACAAAGTCTTTACCGTTAAAAAGCTTATCGGCTTCTAGCCTAAAATCATTACCTAAATCTATAATTTTAGTGTTTTTAGAAAAGGTATTTGCTGATAAAAATTTTACCGAATTACCATGCCCTAAACACAAAAACAACACATCTACATCTGGGTTAACCGTATCTGTAAATTTTAAATCTAGTGTACCCACCAAATCTTGATGTACTTTACTTATTTTATTACCAGCATTACTCGTGCTAAACACGAAATTAATATGAGTATTTGGGTGGTTTACCAGCAACCTAATTAATTCGCCTGCAGTATAACCTGCGCCACCTATAACACCAACTTCTATTTTTTTCATGCTTACACTATTTTTTTATTACACTATAATATCACAACAAATAAACGATTACGAGTTTACTTGCTTATATATTTTATTTTGATTTCCTATTATTTTAATAAACCCTTTAGCATCATCTGCCGTCCAAGCTTTATTCTCTTCGCCGTAAGTACTAAAGGCACTAGACATTAAATCGTGCTTAGAAACAATACCGTCTAAAGAAAAATGATACGGTTTTAAAGTAACCACAACATCGCCCGAAACCATTTTTTGAGAACTTTGTAAAAACGCTTCGGTATCTCGCATTACAGGGTCTAAATATTGTCCTTCATGCAAATGCATACCATAAAAACTAGACAAATACTCTTTATGTTGTAATTGCCATTTTGTTAATGTATGCTTCTCTAATAAATGGTGTGCTTTAATAGTAATAAGCGCAGCAGCAGCTTCAAAACCAACACGCCCTTTTGTACCCACAATAGTATCGCCTACATGAATATCTCTACCAATAGCGTAAGTAGAAGCCACATCGTTTAACTTTTCTATATTAATTTCTGGTGCATTTTCTTCGCCATTAAAAGCTACAAACTCGCCGTTTTTAAAGGTAAGTGTTACTTTTTGTTCGCCTTCTTTTTCTAATTGCGACGGATAAGCTTCGCTAGGTAAAGGTTTTTCAGATTTTAAGGTTTCTACACCACCAACACTAGTACCCCAAAGTCCTTTATTTACAGAATATTTAGATTTTTCCCAAGGCATATCTATACCTTCAGATTTTAAATACTCTATTTCTTCTTGCCTAGATAATTTCTCATCTCTAATTGGTGTAATAATTTCTATGTTTGGTGCTAGGGTTTGAAAAATCATATCAAATCGCACTTGGTCGTTTCCTGCCCCTGTACTACCATGTGCTATATATTGTGCACCAATACTTTTTGCGTATTCTATAATTTCTATAGCTTGTATAATACGCTCTGCACTAACAGATAATGGGTAACTACTATTTTTTAAAACGTTACCAAAAATTAAATACTTAACCACTTTTTGATAAAATGTAGCTACAGCATCTATATTTTTATAGGTTGTAACCCCCATTTTATAGGCATTACTTTCTATTTGTTTAACTTCTTCGTTTGTAAAACCTCCTGTATTTACACTTACGGCGTGCACATCGTATTCTTTTGATAAACTTACCGCACAGTAAGAGGTATCTAATCCACCACTATATGCTATTACTAATTTTTTCATTTTTATTTATTTATGCAGATTATTTATAACTTATTTTAGTTGTCTTATTTTAGACTCGAAACAAGGGTTTACAAAGTATTTATAACTTAACTCGTCTCTTAATTTACCTAATTTCTCTAACTCTTCTACGAGTACTGTAGACATTTCGGAAAGCATAACATGCGTCATGCCTAACAGCTCATTATAATAATGTACCTTAGGTGTTTGTGCTATAGAAATTAAAAAACTATCGGTATACAGCTCTGTCATTCTAGACATTAAAAGCAAGCCCAAATTACAATTACGATATCTTGGGTCTACCCACAAAGAAGACCGCTCGAAAACCGAATGCCCTTTTACATGATGCTCATGAGCAAAAATATGACCATGCAACTCACCATCTTTTATTAAAATAAAACATCCGTTTTTTAAACGTCGCTTTAACAGCTCTACACTAACATAATATAATGTAGGAAGTGTTTTAGATCGCTCTGATATAACCTCAACAAGGTTTGCAGGCAATTTAAAAACAAGCTCTATTTCTATACCTTGACTGGCACAAAAGGCTTCGGCTTTATTTATAACACGTGTAATATCTGTGTCCAATATCATTTTTATTTTATAATGCTTTAACCAGCATGTTTCTATTTAGTTAAACAACATAAATAGACGTTTTAAAATTTATATACATACAAAAGGCTTATTTATAACATTATAAATTAAGCAAAATGTATTTTATTAAATAACGAAATGTTTAAAAGCGAAATGCTTTTTAGTATTGAACAGCCCCTAGGGACGGTTTTTGGAAAAACGCACAACATTAGTCTTAGTATGTACTACTAAAACCAAAGAGATAAGAGATATGTTGCTTTCTGTTTTCACTGAATAAGTAACTTAACTATTAACTCTAAATCGTCGGCGTGAGCCCCTTTCGTTAATATTGACTGCAAAATTACAACTTATTATGGAGAATACCTCATAATATAAGGTTTAACTTTTTAGAGTAGATTACATAAAAAATCGCGCAGCAAATAGTTTGCT
>CALHCQ010000180.1 GCA_937936645.1 uncultured Algibacter sp. | reverse complement strand
TCGAGAGTGGGGTTGAGTATCAGTTTTCTAAAAAAGTAAGAGCTAGTGCTCTTTATTTTAATAGAACAGAAAAAGATTTTATATTTTTTGATTTTACTACAGGATATCAAAATGCAGATAGCGATGTTAACGTAGAAGGTTTAGAGGTAGGAGCTAATGTAAATATTGTTAAAAATTTAACTATTGCAGCTAATTATACTTTTGTAGAGAATAAGGATAATGAAGCGTTTCGTATACCAAAACATAAAGCAAATTTACAGTTGGGGTATAATATATCAAAAAAGAGTTTTGCTTCTTTAACCTACCAATTTACTTACGATAGAACTTTTAGAGACTTTAGTACGTTTCCTGCAACACCTGTGTTGTTAGATAGGTTTAGTTTGGTAAACTTATATGCAAGCCATTATGCTTTAAATAATACTTTAAAAGTTTTTGGTGGTATAGATAATGTTTTAAATGAAGACTATCAAGATGTATTAGGTTTTACATCTAGAGGTAGAAACGTTAGGCTAGGGGTTCAATTAACATTTTAACACTATTACAAACATTTTAAATTAATTATAATAAAAAATGCTGCTAATTTATTTAGCAGCATTTTTTTGTGTAATATGTTTATAATTTTTTACTGGTGTTGTGTTTCATACTGAAGAAAAATTCGTCTCCGAAAATAATTATAAATTCGGAGTAATTTTTGTAGCTAATTCGCTATTTTTTTATGTGATAGAAATCGATATTACTGAAGAGTGTATGGAATTTATCGACAACCAAAATGAAAAAATTGAGTTGAAATTCTTCCAACTTATTGAAGTTATTGGAGAAATAAAGGTTATTAATTCAAATTTTCTTAAAAAGCTGCAATCGACACAATTTTCGAGTTGCGAATCAAAGCAGGAAATGAATACCGAATTATAATCTTTGCTAGACCATCTGAATTTTGCCGAATGTACACAAGTTGTATACTTATGTGGTTTTAAGAAAAAAAAACGTGAAAAATTTAGAGAAAATACTTTTCATATTATTTTAGGGAAATTGTTAAAAACAGAAGAAAAGAACTGAATTTAAGTCAGGAAAATTTGGCTGATAAAGTTGAAAAAAAAAGACCTTATATTTCTCGAATTCAAAATGGTGAAGATATTAGACTATCAAATTTTGCTTTTTTAGCTAATGTTTTTGGATTATCAATTCAATTAAAATCTGAATAAAAATACGAAAACACAACACCGTTATAATTTATTGTCAGTTCTAGCCTACTTACAAAAATCCTCACGGATTTTCTATTCGGTTTTTATTTGCTAAGTGTTTAATCGGAAATTAATCACTTGTTAATCCCCGTACTAACTATAGTTGAAACCGTTGTAAGCATTTATTTGAGTGTGAAACAGTTTTTTGTTAAAATATTAAATAAGAAATATTAAAGTTTACATAAGTGTTTCTTAAATAGAATTTTTCAGAGCCAAAATAACTATTAGTTTTAATTTCCGTAACATTGGTTAATGATTGGTAAATAATTAATTCAATTTTGAAATTTTTAATAGGAAGTCCAATTCCAATATTTCCACCAAAATCGATTTTGTTATCAACTTTTCCAAAGTCAGTAAATGGTGGTAATTTTTGAGAAATTAAAAATCCAATTTGCGGTCCAAATAAAACATATGGTTTGTTAAAAAATTTGAAGTTTAATGGAATTGATAAATAATTCAATTTATAATCAAATTTATCAATAGCTATTCTTCCATCATAATCTTCATCTCTATCTCCTATTTGATTGTAGATAATTTTAGGGTAGAAAGAGATTTTATTTGAAACAGGTAAATCAGCAGATACACCAAGGCTGAGTCCTAGTGATGAGGTATTTAGATATTTCCCTCCAATGGTGTTAAATTTATCAGAAAATCGAGAAGAATTGATACCTAATGTGATGTTATATTTTATTTGCGAGTAACCTAAAAAAGTGAAAAATAAAAACCCTAGTAATATAATTGTTTGTTTTTTCATTATTGCTGCTAATATTATAGTTGTTACTAAACGGTATACATTTTATCGCGTAGTTCTTTAATTTTTTTGTCTTGCATATACTCATCAAATGTTGTGTAACGGTCTATAACTCCATTTGGTGTAAGCTCTACAACTCTATTAGCCACAGTTTGTGCAAACTCGTGATCGTGAGTTGTAAATAGTATAGAGCCTTTAAAGTTTTTTAACGAGTTGTTAAAAGCTGTAATACTTTCTAAATCTAGGTGGTTTGTTGGTTCGTCTAGCATTAAAACGTTTGCTCTAACCATCATCATTCTACTTAGCATACAACGTACTTTTTCTCCTCCAGAAAGTACATTAGATTTTTTTAAAGCTTCCTCGCCACTAAAAATCATTTTACCTAAAAAGCCTCTTATGTAAACCTCTTCGCGCTCTTCCTCGGTAGTTGCCCATTGGCGCAACCAATCTACAAGAGTTAAATCGTTAGAGAAATATTCACTATTGTCTAGCGGGAGGTAAGATTGTGTGGTTGTAACTCCCCAAGCAAACTTACCAGCATCTGGTTTTTCGTTGTTATTAATTATTTGATAAAAAGCGGTTGTAGCTCTAGAGTCTCTAGAAAAAACAACAACTTTATCGCCTTTGGCTAAGTTTAAATCGATTTTTGTAAAAAGAGTTTCGCCATCTATAGAAGCGGCTAAACCTTCAATATTTAATATTTGATCTCCGGCTTCTCTATCGCGTTCAAAAATAATAGCAGGGTAACGACGACTGGTACGTCTTATGTCGGCTATATTTAATTTCTCAATCATTTTTTTTCTACTTGTAGCTTGTTTACTTTTTGCTACATTGGCAGAAAAACGACGAATAAACTCTTCTAATTCTTTCTTTTTCTCTTCGGCTTTTTTGTTTTGCTGTGCATGTTGTCTTGCGGCTAATTGCGACGACTCGTACCAGAAGGTGTAATTACCAGAATAGTTGTTTATTTTTCCAAAATCTATATCAGAAATATGTGTGCATACTGCATCTAAAAAGTGCCTATCGTGCGATACTACAATAACACAGTTTTCGTAGTTTGCTAAAAAGTTTTCTAACCAAGAAATCGTTTCATAATCTAAATCGTTGGTAGGCTCATCCATAATTAACACATCTGGATTACCAAATAAAGCTTGCGCAAGAAGTACACGTACTTTTTGTTTACCATCTAAATCGGCCATTAGGGTGTAATGAAACTCCTCTTTTATACCTAGGTTAGATAACATGGCAGCAGCATTACTGTCGGCATTCCAACCATCCATTTCTTCAAACTGAACTTGTAACTCGCCAATGCGATCTGCATTCTCGTCAGAGTAATCTGCGTAAAGCGCATCAATTTCTGTTTTTATTTCAAACAGAGGTCTGTTACCCATTAAAATAGTTTCTAGAACCGTGTGCTCATCATATAAATTATGATTTTGTTCTAAAACCGACATACGTTTGCCAGATTCTAAAGACACATGTCCTGAGGTTGGTTCTATTTTTCCAGAAATAATTTTTAGAAATGTAGATTTTCCAGAGCCATTCGCCCCAATGATACCATAACAGTTTCCATTGTTAAAGGTGGTATTTACTTCATCAAATAAGATGCGTTTTCCGAATTGAACAGAAAGATTTGATACTGATAACATAGAGCTTATTAATTTTTGTGCAAAAGTAAAAAAATTACATTATTTAAGAGAAACTTAGTACCCCTATTTTTGTAAATTATACTATTATATAATTCTTAACGACGCGTTAATAGTCTTTATCTAATTATTTTATAACTTAATGTATAAGAGATACTATTTGCTTATTTGTCAAAAAAAAGTAAGATGATAATATATTTTTATTCGATATGATAAAAAAACAGATTAATAAAGCCTTAGTGTATAACAATAAGGCTTCTATGACTTTAAAAAGTAATTTTAAATAAGGAGTATTAGGGTTTTCGTATACCTAAATTAAGTTTTTTAATGTAAGTTATTGTTTTAAAAACAAAAAACGAGATAGTTAGATATTAACCATCTCGTTATTGTAATAAGTAATTTAAAATAACTATAAGTTATTTGATTTATCAATTTCTAGTTGGAGTTCTTCAAGTTTTTTCTGCTCATCTTTTGCAGCTTGCTCTTCTTCTTGAGTAAACCTAACAAATATACCTAAAAAGCCTACAATAGAAACAATAAAGCCAAAAACAAAAAAGGCTTCTTGCAAACTTGCTCCGCTTCTTAATAAATATTGTGCATAAAGAACCGCTCCTACGTTACCACCAGCTCCAACAATACCTGCAACCGCACCAAGTGCTTTTCGATTTATAAATGGTACCACCGAGTAAGTTGCCCCTTCTGCCATTTGCACAAATAAAGAAAAGAATACCATAGAAGTAACAGCTAGAGTTAGTGAGTCCATTTTAGAGAATAATAGTAAAGCTAGGCCTTCTGCAACAACTACATACACAAGAATTTTAACTCTACCATTTAATCCAGAATTTTTACCAAATTTATCAGCAATCCAACCACCTGTAGAACGTGCAAATAAATTCATAGCGCCAAAAAAGAGTACAATAATACCTGCTGTTTCTTGACTTAAAGTAAATTTTTCTTGGTAGTAAGTAGAGGCCTTACCAGTAACAAATAGCTCCATACCAAAACAACCAGCATACATAAAAAATAAAATCCAAACTCTTTTGTCAGAAGCAGCAGCTAAAAAAGAACCTTTTTCTCCTTTTTTAGTTTGAGGTCTTTCTGTAGGTAAATCATCATAGTTTCCTTTAGGGCAATCTGTTGTGTATTTCCAATATAAGTATGCTACCAACAACATTATAACAGCGGGAACATACATTGCAATTCTCCAAGATGATGTTGCTTCAGAAAAACCAAAAGCAGCAACTCCAGCAGTGATTAGAGGCATAGTAGCGTTCGTAACACCTCCTCCAAGGTTACCCCAACCAGCGGTAGTTGCATTTGCAATACCAATGACATTAGGAGCAAACATAACAGAGGTGTGATATTGTGTTATTACAAAAGAAGCGCCAATAACACCTATAGCTAATCTAGAAATTAAATATGTTTCCCAAGTGTAAGCAAAAGATGATCCTGCCACAGCTAAAGCACCAAAAATTAACAAATAAACATAACTTTTTCTAGGTCCTATTTTGTCGCACAGTGGCCCTATTAACAAACGCGCAAAAATAGTTACACCAACTGATGCTATAAAAGCTAATGTTGTTTGGGCTTTTGTTAATGCTAAATCAGGAGCAATTGTAGACTTCATTAAAGGGGCATGGGAAAACCATCCAAAAAAGCATAAAAAGAAAGCTATCCAACTTAAATGGAACGTTCGCATCTGTACAGATTTGAAATCTGTTAAATTTATTTTAGTTGCTTTACTGGTGTTCAAATTATTCATGTAAATTCATTTTTTAATTTTAGAATCGCTAAATTAAGTATTTTTTATGTATAAATACGTATTAATACTTAGTTAAAATATGAAAATATATGATTTTTGTAAAAAATGACACTGATCTTAATTTTTGTTTTCTAAATTATTGGTTTTAATTTTTATTTAGGATCGTCGTTTTTTCAACTTTTGTATTGCTTGTTTATGTGTAGTTTTATTTTGTATAGCTATAGTATGTAATGATTTTAAATGGTTCGTGTTTAAACTAAAAAAGCCGAGATACAAATTTGTATCTCGGCTTTTTTTATTGGTACTATGTTTTTAGTTTCCTTTTTTGTAGTCTTCTAAAAATTTAGCTAAACCACTATCTGTTAAAGGGTGTCTTAATAAGCCTTCTATAGAGCTTAAAGGACCTGTCATTACATCGGCACCTAATTTAGCGCAGTCTATTACGTGCATCGTGTGACGTACAGAGGCTGCTAATATTTCTGTATCGAAAGTATAATTGTCAAATACGTGTCTAATTTCAGCAATAAGATTTAATCCGTCTGTAGAAATATCATCTAAACGACCAATAAAAGGAGATACGTAAGTAGCACCTGCTTTTGCTGCCAATAAAGCTTGACCCACAGAGAATACTAGAGTAACGTTGGTTCTAATACCTTTGTCAGAGAAGTATTTACAAGCTTTAACACCGTCTTTAATCATTGGTAATTTAACTACAATTTGTGGGTGTAGTGCTGCAAGGGCTTCCCCTTCTTTAACCATACCTTCAAAATCTGTAGAGATAACTTCTGCACTTACATCACCATCTACTATGTTGCAAATATCTACATAATGCTTTAAAATATTGTCGTGACCAGTTATACCTTCTTTAGCCATTAAAGATGGGTTTGTTGTTACACCATCTAGTACACCTAAATCTTGTGCTTCTTTAATTTGGCTTAGGTTAGCTGTATCTATAAAAAATTTCATATGTATTATTTTATTTATTAAATGTCTAGCAAATTTACAATAATAAGAAAACAGTGCTGTTAATTTACATTAAAATATTTTTCAACTTACGAAAATATTTCGCCTCGTTATTTACTTATTATAATTTGTAATGATTCATGAGTAATTTTTCGTAAACCTTGTCCGGTAAAATACGTTTTAAAACGATAGAGAATTTTTGCATAAACTCGCCCACTTTATAATGTATTTTTGGTTTTTTTGTATTTATTATTTTAAAAACCACTTTAGCCATAATTAAGGGATCGCTACCTGCATCTACATGTGTGTTCATTAAATCTAAAGTAGTGCCGTAACTCGTTTTGTATGGCGAGTGGTCTAGGAGTGGCGCATGGTAACGCCCTGCAGCAATATTGGTTGCAAAATCGCCAGGGGCTACATTGGTCATGTTTATGTTAAAACCTTTAAGTTCCATTCTAAAAGCTTCTGTAATAAGCTCTAAAGCGCCTTTGCTCGCGCTGTAAACACCACGATAAGGAAGCCCCATGTAACCAGCAATAGAGGTTATATTTATAATTAACCCGCTATTTTGTTTACGCATTTGTGGCAAAGCAGCTTTTATAACATTTATAGGACCAAAAAAATTAGTTTCGAAATTGGCTTTTATCTCTTCTTCTGGTATTTCTTCTATAGGTCCTGTTATTCCGGCGCCGGCGTTATTTATTAAAACATCCACTTTACCCTCTTTTTGTATAACTGTTTCTATAGTATTTGTAATACTACTTAGCACAGCTACATCGAGTTTTAAAATAGGAAATTTAGAGTTTTTGTAACGTTGGGGATTTCTGCTTGTGCCATAAACTATGAAACCTTTTTGAGCCAGAAATTCGCCAATAGATTTGCCAATACCAGACGATCCTCCTGTAATTATAACAACTTTACTCATAACAAATTTAAAAATATAAGAAATTAAAGATACAACACATTAAGTCAGTTTTTATTTAAAACATTTATTTTAAGATATTTAATAAAGTCCTAAATGCAAAAAATCTTGATGCATTTAAGCGTTTCAAGATTTAAGTTTGTTGTACAAAAAAAGGCAAGCTACCTACATCACACTGCTACAACCATTTACCTTTGCTGCGTTCCCGCCCTGGAGGATTCAACAGGAGCTAGTTGTGTAGGACTTGCCGGTGCAAATATACAACCTTTTAAAAATTACGCAACCATTTTTTTAACTGATTTTAAATAAATATCTTGCCTTAAAATAATTTTATAGAATGAAAAGTTTTAAATATCTAGTTGTCATGTTTTTATGTGGCTTTGTTTTATCTTGTGGATCTGGAGTAGACATTAAAAAAAATGATTTTGTAGTAAAAACAAATACTAAAAAGGGACATATTTTAAATAATGAGGTTTTAAACTTGTCTATAGACAACAAAAAAAGCCACAAAATAGATTCAGTAGCATTTTCTACAGAAGGAAATAAGCTAGGCGCAAGCACAAATTTAGCGGCATATAAATTAGGTAAGCATACCATTGATGCTACAGTTTATTCTAACGGTAAGGCGTTTAATATTAATACTAACATTACTGTGTTAAGTAGTAAAGCCCCAAAAATATATAAATATAAATTGCTAAATACGTATCCGCACGATATTACATCGTATACACAAGGCTTAGAATTTTATAAAGGTCATTTATACGAAAGCACAGGGCTATACAAAAAATCTAAGCTTAGGCAAGTCAACTATAAAACAGGAGCGGTTATTAAAAATGTTGATTTAAACGATAGTTATTTTGGCGAAGGACTTACTGTATTAAACAATAATATTTATCAATTAACCTGGGAGTCTGGACTTGGTTTTGTTTATGATGTTACGACTCTAGAAAAGAAAAATAGTTTTAAATACGGTAAGAGTAAAGAAGGCTGGGGACTTTGTAATAATGGTAAAACAATTTTTAAGAGTGACGGTACCGAAAAAATATGGTCCTTAAATACAACGAGTTTAACAGAAGACGATCATATTGAAGTTTATACTAACAAAGGAAAAATTATAGGGATTAACGAGATGGAATGGGTTAACGGCTCTATTTACGCAAACCGATACCAAAAAGACGGTGTTGCGATAATTAATCCAAAAAATGGTACTGTTGATGGTGTTATCGATTTTTCGCCATTAAAAAAATTAGTTACACAACATGACGAACTAGATGTGTTAAATGGTATCGCTTACAACCCTACAACTAAAACATTATTTATTACCGGTAAACTTTGGGATAAACTATTTGAAGTACAAATTTTAGATTAGTACTATTTTATATATTTAAAAAAGCTTTAAAAAGTATGACACCACTTTTTAAAGCTTTTTTTGTGTTCGTTTAAAAAATAAAATGACTTTTTTGTATGAAAAAAAAGGTAACCATTATAGGGTCGGGGCCATCTGCATTACTTCTTGCAGCATTTCTAGATACCCAAAAATTTTCTGTAACCCTATACGAAAAAAATAAAGCAGCTGGACGCAAGTTTTTAGTTGCAGGCAAAGGTGGTTTTAATTTAACACATGCCGAAGATATAACGTCTTTTGTAAAACGATACACACCCTATACTTTTTTAGCATCTGCATTAATTAATTTTACTAATACGCATTTTATAGATTGGCTTCATTCTATTAACATCCCTACCTATGTTGGTAGTAGCAAACGTGTTTATCCTGTAAAAGGTATAAAACCCATAGCGGTGTTACGGGCTGTTTTAGGGTGTTTAAAAGCTAAAGGAGTTGTCGTAAAATATAATCAATTGTTTTTTGGTTGGGATGAAAATAATAACCCTGTAATAAATAATAAAAGTATAGAGGCAAGTTATACAATATTTTGTTTAGGTGGAAAAAGTTGGCAAATAACGGGTTCTAACGGTGCTTGGTTAGATGTTTTTAAAGCTAAAAACATAGAAATAGCAGCTTTTAAAGCTTCGAATTGCAGATACGTTATACATTGGCACGCTAACTTTATAGATAAACATGAAGGTGTGCCTTTAAAAAATATTAAAATAACATGTGGTAATGCCACACAAAAAGGGGAAGCTATTATTGCTAAAAATGGTATTGAGGGGAATGCTATTTATGGTTTAAGCCCTCAGTTACGCCAAGAATTAGATAAAAGTGGGAAAGCTAATATTTTTATAGATTTTAAACCAATGTTAAGTACCGATCAATTGATATCTAAAATACATGGGTCAGCACGAAAAAACACCACCGAAATATTAAAAAAAGATATCAAACTATCTTCACCCCAAATAGAGTTACTTAAAACGTACTTGCCTAAGGATGTTTACCTGTCTCCAAATTTATTAGCATCTAAAATTAAAGCATTCAAGTTAGAGGTTACAGGTACAGCAACATTAGATGAGTCTATTTCTACGGTAGGTGGTGTGGCTTTAAATGCTGTTAATAATCAATTTGAATTAAAGGCTTTAAACAATCAATTTTGTATTGGTGAAATGTTAGATTGGGATGCGCCAACAGGAGGTTATTTAATACAAGCTTGTTCTAGTATGGGTGTTTATTTGGCACGCTATTTAAATAAATTAGATTAAAAACAGGTTTAATCGGGAATTAAATCGCAGTACCAAACGCCATATTTTTCGTCTGTACTTTTGCAAACCGAGTCGCTATCGGTTGTTTTTGGAGTGTTATACTCTCTATATACTTTTTCGCCTATACTAAATGTTATGGGGTTACTAAAAATTGGGCCATCAAAGCAAAAGGTATGAAACTCACCATTCTCGCCACATGGGTCCACGCCCTCGGGTAAATTAGCTATAAAATTTTCGTCTATAACAGTACCCACAAAATCTTCATTAAAGTATTTAGAGTTGGCACAAACAACAATGGTTTTAAATCCCAATTCTAAAAATTTGTTAATAAGGTGTTTGGTGTCTTTTTTCCATATGGGAAACACAGCACTAAACCCTTGTTCTTTAAGTTTGTTTTCTCTGTAAAGTCTTAAATCTTCTAAATAAATATCGCCAAAAGCACTATGGGTGAATCCATCGCTTTTTAATCGAGATACGGTTTCTTGCATTTTTTGTTCGTAAACTTCCATGCTTGGCATTTCTGGAAGCTCTATTAAACTTGCAGGTATATTAAGCGCTTGAGTTTGTTTTAAAAGTAACTCATTTCTTAAGCCATGCATAGATACCCTGTTGTAGTGACTGTTAACAGTTGTTATAAGCTCTTCTACGCTATAGTCTGTGTTTTTAAGTAAATAATACAAGGCTAGGGCAGAGTCTTTACCGGTGCTCCAGTTAAAATAGGTTTTTATTTTATTGCTCAATGCGTAACTTTTTTAGTAGGTTTAAATGCTCGGTTTTATCATCATACATACCACCATTTATTATGCTTTTGTTAGCTACACTAAACATAGGTATGTTTTTTGTTTTTTGAATGTCAAACTTCGCAATGTTACCACCGGTTATATCTGCAATGGCACGCGCTAATAGAGGCTCGTTTTGGGTACCTAGTTCGCCAAGATTAGCAATAGATTCATCTAAAAAAATGTCTGGAGTTAAACCATTAAAATAGTCGGTAACTCCTGCAGCATTTAACGATTTAAAAATTAAAGGTTGCATTGCATAGCCATGGTTTGGGTTAGCGCCTTGTCTTCTAAAATTATCCGAGTCGTAAAGTGTTGTAGAAGCTTGAAATTTTCCAGAGGTGTTAGTCCCTATTTGTACAACATCTATATATGGTCTTAATGAATTTATAACTAATTCGCTTGCCGATGCGCTTCTTGGAGAGGTTAAAACATATAACCTGCTTAAATTTAAACTTTGTAATGGTTCGCCGTCTATGTTATCTATAAATCTGTTAATTAAAAGTTCTGGATCTTCGTTGTTAAAAAACTCTTGAAAATCAGAATTCCAAGCTTCAGTACTAAATATATCGCCTGTAAATTGCCCTGTAATTAAGCTAGAAAGTATAATGGCTGTTCTTACCGATCCTCCAGAGTTATAACGTAAATCTAAAACAAGTTCTGTAGCATTTGCATTTTTAAATGCGCCAAATACAGTATTTAAATCGGCATTAAATTGATTTGTTCCAGTAAAACTATTATACATTAAATAAGCAATTTGCTTACCATTAACATTTAATACGTTGTTTATTAAAATAGGATCTTCGGTGTATTGTGTTTTAGATAAAGGGACACGTCTCGATGTTTCTGTTATGGTATCATCAAACATTTCTGGAGTTCCGTTATCATTATAATCTCCTAAATTAACATCGTAGTTATCTTGCCCAAGTAAACTATTAAGATTGCTTTGTGTTAATCTGCTGTTGTTTATAGCATAAAAAACGTCGCCACGTTTAAGTCCATTACTTGCTGCACTTGTATTAGGTAAGATGTGAGTTATAATACCAAAAATACCATCATTTAATCTAAACAATTGGAACTCCATACCGTTACTAGTACTAACACCGCTAAAGGCTTGTTCTAGAGCAACAAAATCGTCTACAATCCAACTGAATCGGTCTTCTTCATCAAAAATAAGGTGATCGAATAAGTTTCTGGGACTATTAAAATTATTTAAAAATGTATTGTATGCATTATCATTTCTAAATCTATTATCAGCAAGATCAGGAACATCATCTTTATATAAATAAAAGGCATTCATGCCTCTATAAACAAAGTCGTTTAGCTCATTGGTAGTCGCATCATTATCATCATTGTCTTTAGAGCAGTTTGTAAAGAGTGTTAGCGTAATTAATAAAAAGAAAGCTATTTTATAATTTTTCATAATGCATAATTTACATGGTAATTGGTCTAGAAAAGATTTATTTTACTTACAATTTAAATGTTAATTTTATTTATAGATAAGTAAAATTATAATTCTGTATTGTAAATATAGCAGTTATAAATTACTCCAATTGTTATATTTTAAATTATGTTTCATTTTTTCTACAGAAGTGTTTTACTTTTTAAGTATTGATGTAAACGATGATTGTGTTATTTTTGTATGCTTTTTATAAAGTTTAAGTTAAAATATTTTACCCTTTGTAAAAGGTAAATAGTGTAAGCTTTAAAGTGTTAATTAAGTTGTTTATTATGAAGTATAAAAGAATAATAATAGGTGTTTTATTTATGGCTCTACCATTTTTAGGAAAAAGTCAAGAAGCTATTTTTAAAGCATATAAAGATAACCCAAAAGTTACATTTATGTCTTTAAAGCCTAAAATGTTTCAAATGATTGCCGAAATGGGGATCAATTTAGAGGATAAGACTGCTGCCGATTATATCAATATGGTTAAAAGTATAACGAGTTATAAAACCCTAATTACTACAGACAGCGCTATTACAAATGAAATTGCAACATGGATAGACTCCAAAGCGAATACTTTAGAACCTTTAATGGAGCACCAAGAATCTGGAAAAATAGTTAAGTTTTATGGTAAGACAAATAATGAAAAAAACTATGCTAAAGAACTTTTAATTTTTGTTAATGCACTAAATACCATAAAAGTAACAGATACGCTTACAACAAACTTAAATACAGCCAAAGAAACATCGTTAATTTTATTTACAGGTCATATTAATTTAAACGAAATATCTAAACTTACCGATAAGATGAGTATTCCTGGTGGTTTACATTTAAGTAAGTAAATTGTTGTTATTACTATAAAAAAAATGCTTGATGTAACCGTTACATCAAGCATTTTTTATGGCATATATTTAAAGCTATTAAATACCTGTATAATTGCTAGGTGTAATTTGCTTTAGCTCAGTTTTTATAGTATCAGACACTTCTAGTGTGTCAATAAAATTAGCTATAGAAGCTTGGTTTATTTTATCGTTAGTCCTTGTTAAGCCTTTTAAAGCTTCGTATGGGTTAGGGTAAGCTTCGCGTCTTAATATAGTTTGTATAGCCTCTGCCACAACAGCCCAGTTATTTTCTAAATCTTCGGCAAATTTACTTTCGTTTAAAAGTAGTTTGTTTAATCCTTTTAAAGTAGATTTAAAACCAATAATAGTATGTCCAAACGGTACGCCTACGTTACGTAAAACCGTACTGTCTGTTAAATCACGTTGCAATCTTGAAATTGGTAATTTGGCTGATAGGTGTTCGAAAATGGCATTTGCAATACCTAAGTTTCCTTCAGAATTTTCAAAATCTATAGGGTTTACTTTATGTGGCATTGCAGAGCTTCCTACTTCTCCAGCTTTTATTTTTTGCTTAAAATAATCCATAGAAACATAAGTCCATACGTCTCTATTTAAATCAATTAAAATAGTGTTTATGCGTTTTAAAGCATCAAATAAACCAGCCATGTGGTCGTAATGCTCTATTTGTGTTGTAGGGAACGAGTGGTGTAAACCTAGTTTTTCTTGAACAAATTTAGATCCAAATGCTTTCCAATCTATATTTGGATAAGCAACGTGATGTGCATTAAAATTACCGGTTGCACCACCAAATTTTGCGGCACTTGGTATGTTGTTTAGTAAGTTAAACTGCTCGTTTAAACGTGTTACAAAAACCTGTATTTCTTTACCTAATCGCGTTGGTGAAGCAGGTTGTCCGTGTGTTCTAGCTAACATAGAAATGCTTGCCCAATCTTGTGTTAAATCTTTTAATTTATCTACTACCGTTGTATATTCTGGTACGTACACATTATTTACAGCTTCTTTTATACTTAAAGGGATAGCTGTGTTGTTTATATCTTGAGATGTCAGTCCAAAGTGAATAAATTCTTTGTAGGCCGATAAGCCTAGAGCATCAAATTTTTCTTTTATAAAATATTCAACAGCCTTAACATCGTGATTTGTTACGCTTTCTATTTTTTTTATGGCTGTAGCATCATCCGAAGTAAAATTTTTGTAAATAGCTCTTAAATCATCAAAAATATTAGCGTCTACAGATTTTAGTTGAGGTAGAGGTATTTCGCATAATGCGATAAAATATTCTATTTCTACTAAAACACGGTATTTTATAAGTGCTTCTTCAGAGAAATAAGGGGCTAGTTCATTTACTTTATTTCTATATCTACCATCTATTGGAGAGATGGCATTAAGTGGTGATAATGACATGATTTATACTGTTTATTTTTAAGGTGTAAAGATAGTTTTTTTACACGTAAGAGCATCCATGCAGCAGCGAAGTTTTTTGTGTTCTTATAAAAAGAACAGAATACATTTAAAACGCATTCTTTTTTACTTTTTTGAAAATGACTCTTGCTCTTGCTTTGTATGCAGCACTTTGTGAAGAATAATCGCGTTCTAGAATTAAAATTAATTCTTGATGTACCCAGTCGTGATGTTTACCAAGTAAAAATAAAGCAACCATACCATAGGCTTTTGCAGCTACTTTTTGTTTGCTAATTAGATAGTCAAAACAAGTTTCTATAATGCGTTTTTGTTGCGATACAGTAAGGTGTTTTTTTATAACATGATTGGTTTTACTTGTATATGCTTTTGCAATCATTTCGCATATTTTGGCAGCAGGGCGCACGGCAGAGTCTATGTAAATGGTATTTATGTTTTTTGTAAATGTTTCTAAGTACGGTATAATAAAGGCGATATTTTCTTTACAAGCAAATTCTAAAACCCAAGCAGCACGAGGCGACATATTATCATTAACATCAAATACAATATCTAATAAAATAGGCGTTAATTTAGGGTTGCTTATAAGCATATTTGCATAAAAAGCACGTTTTTCTTTAGAGTGATTAACAGCTTTTAATTCTTGATATAGTTGCGATTTAGTCAAATCTATTTTATATTTTTAGTGCCGTGTTATGCAAGTTGTTTTGTAACACCTTAAAACTAATAAAATGCTTAAAATAAAAAACCTATTTTGGATTTTATTATTATTAATTTGTTTTGCTCAATTTTTCAAGCCAGAAAAAAATGAAGGTAATTATACATCTGTTCAAGTTTTTTTACAGGATACTAAACCTTCAAAAGAAGTAGAAGTTATTTTAAAAGAAGCCTGTTTCAATTGCCATACAAACCATACCAATTACCCGTGGTATAATAATATAACGCCAATTAATTATTGGTTGGCTAAAGATATAAACAAGGCAAAAAAACAATTTAATATGTCTTTTTGGCAAGGGAATTCTGTTGCTGTAAAAAGTTTAAAATTTAAAAAAATTGTAGAAGTCGTAAAAACTAAAAAAGAACCAACACACAAGGCTTTAAAATTAAATAAAAAACAACGTCATGCTGTTGTTGAATGGGCAAATTTTGTAAGACTAAAATACAGTATGCAAACATTACCAGAATAGAGAATATAAAATACACTAAGGTTTTGAAAGATAAAAAATTACTAATAATAGGTTATGTTTGGCCAGAGCCTAAAAGCTCTGCTGCAGGCAGTAGGATGATGCAATTAATAGATGTTTTTTTGTCTCAAAATTATAAAGTAACATTTGCAAGTCCTTGTGCAAAAAGCGATAATGCTTTTAATTTAAAATCCATTCATGTAAATACAGAATCTATTGTTTTAAATGATGCAAGTTTCGATGTTTTTATAAAACGCTTAAATCCAAATATTGTCATGTTCGATCGTTTTATGATGGAAGAACAATTTGGTTGGCGTGTTAGTGCCCAATGTCCCAGGGCTTTAAAAATATTAGATACCGAAGATTTACATTGTTTACGCAAGGGCAGGCATCAAGCTTTTAAAGACGGTGCAGAATTTAATAGGTCTTACTTGTTTAGTGATATCGCAAAACGCGAAATAGCTAGTATATACCGTTGCGATTTAAGTTTAATTATTTCTGAAGTAGAAATGGAAATTCTTAAAACTAATTTTAAGGTTAGCGAAGATATACTTTGTTATTTGCCGTTTATGTTAGATCATATTTCTGAAAACACAACAAATCGATTACCCGGTTTTAAACAAAGACTTCATTTTATAACCATTGGTAATTTTCTACACGAACCCAATTACAATGCTATTTTATATTTAAAAGAAACACTGTGGCCACGTATAAAAAAGCAACTGCCAGAAGCAGAGTTGCATGTTTATGGCGCATACACACCACAAAAAGTACAACAATTGCATAATGTAAAGCAGGGGTTTTTAATAAAAGGGTTTGTAGACCAAGTTGCCGGTGTTATGCAACAAGCTAAAGTGTGTTTAATACCCGTACGATTTGGTGCAGGATTAAAAGGTAAAATAGTAGATGCTATGCAAAATGGAACACCATGTGTAAGCACAACCATTGGGGCAGAGGGTATGTATGGTTCTTTAAATCCTAATGGTTACATTGTAAACAATGCGAACGATTTTGTAGAAAAAGCAGTAAGTTTATATACCAATTCAACCCATTGGGAGGAATTTAAAACAAACGGATTTGCCGTAATAAACAAACGATTTAATAAAGAGAAACTTCAAGCAAAGTTTCTCTTTATTTTAAAAGATACTATTAATCATTTAGAAACCAAGCGACAAAATAACTTTACAGGGCAAATGCTAATGCACCACACGATGCAAAGTACTAAGTTTATGAGTCGTTGGATTGAAGAAAAAAACAAGTAGTATTAAGCTACAACATCATTTTTTCTAATTTTTCTATATGTAAATTTGTTAAAAATATTACGTTTAGCAAAACGAGTTTGTTTATCCGATTGCGAAAATTTAATGTACAATGCTTTATTAACACCAAAAAACTCGTAAGTATCTCCATTTAAAAAAGTAATTTCTAAAAGCAAACCTTTATGTTGCCAATCCATAATAGGGCTAGACATTGTAACATTAAACTCTTCTAAATTAGCAGCTTTAGTTTCTGGAGCAATACTAACTAAAAAATGATAGCCATCAATAATTTTTCTACTCATAGCTTCGGCTTCAATAGCCTTTTCGTCTCCTGCCTGAAACTTATCGGGATGCCAAGTTTTTACTAGTTTGCGGTAGGACGATTTTAAGCTTTTAAGACTCATGTCTTGTTCTGCGCCAAAAAGTTTCTTGTACTCGTTAATTCGTTTCATAACATTATTAATTTTAAAATAATGCGCGAAGATAGGCTTTTAATAAGAGGTTTAAGCATTTCGTAATCTAATATTAATAATTGTACGTGTTATATAATGTAGCTCATAAAAAATGAAGTACTGTGTTTTGTTTTAATTTTTAAACTTTAGCTTTTTTTCTATAGCTTCAATCATAATATTTGCAATATCTAAGCCTGTTGCATTTTCTATACCTTCCAAGCCTGGCGACGAGTTAACTTCTAGTAAAAGCGGTCCTTTGTTAGACCTAATAATATCTACACCGGCAACAGGTAAATCTAAAATTTTGGCAGCTTTTATAGCTAACTTACGCTCGTCTGCAGTTATTTTTATTTTAGATGCCGATCCGCCTTGGTGTATGTTAGCTCTAAATTCGCCTTTGGCAGCTTGACGTTGCATAGATGCTACAACCTTACCATTTACAACAAAACAACGTATGTCTTGACCGTTGGCTTCTTTTATAAATTCTTGCACCAGTATATTCGTTTTTACACTTTTAAAGGCATTTATAACACTTTCTGCAGCTTTATTTGTTTCTGCAAGTACAACGCCTTTGCCTTGTGTGCTTTCTAATAGTTTTATAATTAATGGCGCACCATTAACCATTTTTATAAGGTCTTTAGTGTCTAATGGTGAATTTGCAAATCCTGTAACAGGTATATGGATGTCGTTTTTTGCAAATAATTGAGTAGCTAATAGCTTGTCTCTAGATTGCGTAATAGCATCGGCCGAGTTTAGGCAGTAGGTTTTCATTACATCAAACTGTCTTAACAAGGCACAGGCATAAAATGTTACCGATGGCCTTATTCTAGGAATTATAGCATCAAATTGATCTATAACATTACCACCACGATAGCGAATTTGAGGCTCTTTAGCATCAAACTTCATATAAGCTTGTTGTACATTTAAAAATACCACTTCATGCCCTCTAGCTTCTCCTGCTTCTACAATACGCTTATTACTATATAAATCTGGATTACTAGCAAGCAAAGCAATTTTTAACCCGGTTTTTTCTTTTTTAAAAGCACTATATTTTTGTTCAATATCTTGCGGGGCATAATTTGTTAATACATTTTTTTGTGCTGGATTTACTAAAAATCTATGGTTTAACGCTTCTCTACCAAGTAGCATTCTAAACTCCATAGAGTCTCTATTTGCTAGCGTTAGTTTTATGTTAAATGTATCGCCGTCTATAGTAACAGGGGTTTCTATAACAATGCGTTCTTCTGTGATTCCCATCGAACTTTTTACCGTTCGCGTAGCAAAAATTTTGGCTTCGCATATAATATCTATACTTCTGTTGTCTTGTATTGGGTTTACATGAAATCGCACCCAATTTTCTGTGTCTTTATAAAAAGTTTTAATTTTGTTTGCCTGTATAGACGATGTTTTAGCTCCAGAATCTACTCGTGCTTTTATGGCAGGAATACCAAAGGTTTTAAAACAACACCATTCCTCACTTCCTATTATTTTTAAGTCTTTCAATGTCTTGTTTTTTTAGTTAATTAACCGGTTTTATTTTTTTGATATTTAAGTCGTCAAATGTATATTTTTTTTTGATACAACCAAGCTTTAAAACATCTGTTGTATATCAAAAAAAAACAGCGTGACACGGCTACACCAATTATTTTAGTATTTTTGATTTTATGATTGATTTAAAACTTTTAGAACACCTAGATACTTACTTATCTGAAAATAGAAAGCAACGATTTACAGATGTTTTGGCACAGCGTACCAAGCATTTTACGGTAGCCACAGAAGATGTTTACCAGCTTCACAATACTAGTGCCGTAATTCGTAGTTGCGATGTTTTTGGAATACAAGAAGTAAATATAGTAGAAGAAAAAAACTCGAAACGCATAGATAGAGAAATAGCTATGGGGGCTCAAAAATGGGTAGACGTTAATAGGTTTAATACCGTTAAGTCTTGTATAAAAGATTTAAAGGAAAAAGGTTATCAAATTGTTGCAACAACACCCCACGAAAAAGATGCTGTGTTACACGATTTTGATGTCACTAAAAAGTCTTGCTTTTTTTTTGGAAGAGAAACCGAAGGGCTTACTCAAGAGGTTATAGATGAAGCCGATTGTTTTTTAAAAATACCCATGGTAGGATTTACAGAAAGTTTAAATATATCGGTGTCTGCAGCCATTATATTACAACATGTTACCTCTAGATTGCGACAAACAACACATGTGAATTGGAAATTAACAGAAGCGGAGGTAAACGAAAAACGCTTAGATTGGATAAAAAAAACAATTAAAAGTTACGATAAAATATCAGAACGATTTTATTTGGATCATCCTGAATATAAACTGTAAAATTTAGCTTATTAATTAACGGCAATAACACTAATTTCTACATTAACATTTTTTGGTAAACAAGCAACTTCTACCGTTTCTCTAGAAGGCGCCGTGGCTTCATTAAAATAATGACCATACACGTTATTAATTTCAGTAAAATTATTCATATTACTAATAAAAATAGTCGACTTAACGACATCGCCAAAAGTCATATTTGCTGCCTCTAGCACTGCTTTTAAATTTAGCATAACTTGTTCTGTTTCTGCAGAAATATCGTCTAGAACAAGTTTTCCTGTTTTAGGGTTTATAGCTATCTGTCCAGAAGTGTATAATGTATTGCCTGTTAATACGGCTTGATTATATGGCCCTATGGGTGCTGGCGCGTTGGGTGTTGTTATTATAGTTTTCATGATGTTGTAATAAATTAATGTTAGAGTGTTACATCTGGACGTCTTCGCTTTTCGTATTTAAGATCTTGTAATACGCTAGATTTTATACCAATAAAAAAGTTCCAAGAACTACGTGCGCTAAATGGTACCCAACTAAAATTCATGCGCCAACTAAGTAAATCACGCTCAAACCTAAACTGTGTAAATGTAAAACCTTGGTTTCTTAAATCGTATCCAGAAGAAGCTCCAACAGACCATTTAGGCGATATTTCTACATTACCAGAAAACATTAACGAATGCGACGATATTTCGTCTTGCCTACGGTTGTTTGAATAATTTATGGCGTAGGCTAATCTTAAATTCCAAGGTATTTTATAGTTGTATAATTTACTTGGTTTTTCGTCTTTTTCTTCATTATCACTCAGGCTTGGGTTGGTATAATCATCCGATCTGCCAAAAAGATCATCTGCACGCCCACCGTTTCTTAAATTTTCTTGTATACCTCTTTGTTCTCTAGAATTGTTGTCAGATTGTTTACTACTAAAAGAATAGCCCGTTGTTAAATTAGCACTAGTAAGTCTAAATAAACTACCACCATTGTTAATGTTAAATTTATCAATTCGGGTGTTGTTATTGTCTAGAGCATAGGGGTCTAGTGTGGCACCAAAATTAATATCCATTTTACCGTTAAATATTTGTGTGCTACCGGTCATTCTTACAGGGTTCCAACGCAGGGAATCTCCGGCAAAATTATATGCTGTAGAGAAGTTTAAGTTATTAAGTAGTATAATTTTTTTAGGCTCTGTAGCTGTACTGTCCTTACTTCTTACTTTGGCTTCAATATTATTTGATACTGATAAACCTAGAGAGCTAGAAAAATTTTGATTTGGTGCGCCAAAAATACCTCCTTCAAAACGAGAAAAAGAGACCTCGTCTGTTGTTCTTCCGTTGGCATCTACAACCTCATAAGTATCATAAAATTTATCGAATGCAGGGTTTATGTTGTAGTTAATAGATGGCCTAATAATATGCCTAATGGCTTTTATTTTTCTGTCGGTACCTTTTTTGTCAAAATCAAACAATCCATAAATTGTGGTTCCTAAATTGGTACTAAAATTGTAGGTTCTAAAAGAGTCGAAGCCGTTTATTTCTTCATCTTCAACCTGTCTAGTTTCAGCATTAAAAGTTCTATTTATGGTATTAAAAGTCCAAACTTCGTTGTAGTTTGTACTAGCACTTAAACTTAAATGTTTTAATACTTTAAAATTGGTGCTTAAGGGTATCGAGTGTTGAAAACCTGTTCTAAGATCGTCAAACATTTCTTTTCTAAAAAATAGCGAATCTGTTGTGTTAATTCGGTTTTCTCCTCTTAGGTTATATTGTAAGTTAATGTTTTGAATAATTCCTTTCTTTGTTCCTGTTTTTGGAGCAAAAGGAAATATTCTCCCTACCGAGCCTTGTAGTGTAGGCAAGGTTAAGTTTACAGCTTGTGTGTTTGTGTTTTGCGAATGTGTTGCGGTTACACTAAAATTTGTCTGTGGTTCCCCTTTAAATGTTTTGGAATATGATACGGATGATGATAGTGTATTGTTTAAAAAAGATCCTGTTGTTGTTTGATTTAGCGATGTTCTAAAAAAGGAACTACTTCCTAAATTTACAGATGCCGAAAACCTAGAGCTTGGATTTGCTTTGGCATCTTGGCTATGCGACCATCTAAAATTATAAACCGTATTTTTTGCAAAATCGGGAAATCCACGTTCGCTGGTAAGTAAACTTTCGTATCTTAAACCAATGTTTCCGCTGTATTTATAGCGTGTTGCGTAAGTACTTTCTGCTCTTAAGCCAAAACTTCCATTGGTGTAATAATCTCCTAAAATAGATAGATTAAGGTGGTCGCTAATGGCAAAGTAGTACCCACCGTTTTGCAAGAAAAAACCACGTTCGTCCTGCTCTCCATAACTAGGTAAGATAATACCAGAGGTTTGTTTTTCCGATTGCGGAAAAAACGCAAAAGGCAGCCCTATGGGTGTTGGTACATCATAAATAAATAAATTAGCAAGGCCTGTAACTATTTTTTTTCCTGGTACAATTTTAGCTTTTCTTAATTTAATATAATATTCAGGATCGTCCAAATCTTCTGCAGTAGTGTATTTAGCATCTTTTATAAAGTAAACCGAGTCATTTTCTTTTTTGGTTACCTTAGCAATTACAGTACCTTCGCCTTGTTCTGTCTTACTATTATATATTAATGCTTTTTGAGATTCGGTGTTAAATAAAATGGAGTCAGGTTCTACCACGTTGGCGGCTTGCGTAAAAACAGGCGCTTGGGTGTAGTTGCCTAGAGAGTCTTTTATACCTTTAGCGTAAACTTCATTTTTACTGTAATCTATAATGATGTCTCCAGCTTTTATATTAATATCGCCATAAGTAATCTCGGCTAAATTTCTAAGATATAATTTTTGTTGTTTTTGGTTAAACGAGGTATAGTCTGAGGCTTTATAGGTTACAATATCTGTAAGGAATTCTTTTTTTACAGATATACTATCTTCTGTTGCTGTTTTTTTAGGCACAGGGGGTTTGGCTAAACTATCTATAGCATTTTTACCAATAACAAGACTGTCTTTAACACTCGGTTTTATGGGTGTTATCTTCTTTGGTATATCTTGAGCAAAGTTTAAGGTGTTAATAAACACTGTAAAACTTAATGCCAAAAGTATTTTAAAGTTGTTTGTCTGCAACGCTTTTAAGTGTATTTTTGTAAAAGATTGGCTCGGTTTTTGAATTTCAAAATTACATATATTTTTTTGTGATTAAATTTAATATCACATTAAAATTTGAAATTTAAAAATTAACTAAGCATTTTAGCCTTTAAATACTCATGCAAACGTACAAAATAATATTTTTCGTATCTATACTATCTGTGTTAACATTAACATCTTTTACAAATAAAAATGTAAATAATGCTGATACCGACAAATTTGTTGTTGTTCTAGACGCAGGACATGGGGGTAAAGATCCTGGTAATTTGGGTAATGGTTACAAAGAAAAGGATATAGCTCTAAAAGTAGTTTTAGAGATTGGTAGGGTTTTAGAAAAAAATCCAGACATAAAAGTGATCTACACGCGTAAAACAGACAAGTTTATCGATTTATTTGTACGCGGTAAAATTGCAAATAAAGCCAAAGCCAATTTATTTGTGTCTGTACATTGCGATTCGCACCATAGTCAAGCATACGGTGCTGGTACATTTGTTTTAGGATTACACAGAAATAAAACCAATTTTGAAGTTGCTAAAAAAGAAAATGCTGTAATTTTCTTAGAAGACGATTATAAAAAGAATTACGAAGGGTTTAATCCAAACTCGCCAGAATCTGCCATAAGTATTATGCTGGGGCAAGAAGAATATCTAGACCAAAGTATTTACTTAGCAAGTCTTATACAGCATAATTTTGTAAATAAATTAAAACGAAAAGATAGAGCTGTAAAACAAGCTGGTTTTATTGTGCTTCACCAAACAGTTATGCCAAGTGTTTTGGTAGAACTTGGTTTTTTAACCAATAAACGCGAAGGAGCATATTTAAATTCTAGAAAAGGGCAACAGTCCATGTCTCAATCTATAGCAACAGCTATTTTAAAATATAAAAAATCTTTAGATTCTAATGTGTCCGAATTAGAACCTGTAAAAACAGCCGTTGTAAACACAGATGAAATATATAACGACATTACATTTAAAGTACAAATAGCAGCAAGCTCTAGAAAGTTAGCAACAAAACCTTATAACTTTAATGGGTTAGACACTATATCGCTTACAAAGTCTGGTAATTTATACAAATACTATTATGGCAATACTTCAAACTATACACAAATAAAAAATAAGCTAGCCAAAGCCAAAAGTAAAGGCTATAAATCTTGTTATATTGTCGCATTTAAAAATGGCGAGCAAATAACTTTAACAGAAGCTTTAAAAACAAGCACGAATTAAAAGTGATTCTTTTTTAATTTTATTTTAAATTTGTAATACCTAAATTAAAACTTTAAATTGAGCAATGCTTTAGTTCTTGCTTATAACACGATGCTATAATATAGCAGTTAAAAAACAAATATGTCAAAAGAAATAAAAACCGCCATATTGGTGTTGTCTGGAATAGCCCTTTTAATTTTTGGAATTAAATATTTAAGAGGCGAAAATATTTTTGGATCATCACAAGTCTATTATGCCGAATACGAAAATGTAGAAGGTTTAGTCGTTTCTACACCAGTAACCATAAACGGTTTAAATGTAGGTAAGGTTGCAGATGTTAGCTTTAAAGGCGACAATTCTGGAAAAATAGTAGTTAAATTTGTTATAGAAAGCGATTATAAATTTTCTAAAAACAGTAAAGCAGAAGTTTACGATGCAGGCTTAATTGGTGGCAAAGCATTGGCTATAATACCTGTTTTCGATAAAGCCGAAATAGCAAAAAGTGGCGATACTTTAGTTGGTGCTACAAAGTCTGGCATTACAGCCATTGTAGAAGACAAG
>CALHCQ010000179.1 GCA_937936645.1 uncultured Algibacter sp. | reverse complement strand
GGAAGCATGACAGGTGCTCCAAAAATATCGGCCATGCAAATTATAGAAGAACTTGAAGATGCTAAACGCGGACTTTACTCTGGAAGTGTTGGTTACATAACACCAGAAGGCGATTTCGATTTTAATGTTGTTATTAGAAGCATTCTTTACAATGAAACCAAAAACTATGTGTCGTGTTCTGTTGGAGGCGCTATTACAGCAAAAAGTGAGCCTTTAAAAGAATACGAAGAATGTTTAATTAAAGCTAAAGCCATGCGTATGGTTTTAGAAAACTAGAGCTTTAAATAAAATTTGCCGATGACTATTAATGCCTTCAAAGACCATATAAATAATCATTTATATTTTTTAAATCAATCTAAGTTAATCATTGCTATTTCTGGAGGTTTAGATAGTGTTGTTTTGGCTTATTTATGTCAAAAAATAAATTTAAATATAGTTTTAGCGCATTGTAATTTTAGTCTTAGAGATCAAGAAAGTGACACCGACGAAGCTTTTGTTGTAAACCTAGCCAAGCAGTTAGGTGTAGCTGTTTTTACCACACGTTTTAATACCAATGCTTATGTTACCAAAACTAAATTGTCGGTGCAAATGGCAGCTAGAGAATTACGTTATAATTGGTTCGAGTTACTTAGTAAAGAGCAAAAATGCGATTATGTTTTAACAGCACATCATGCCGACGATAATTTAGAAACTTTTTTAATAAACCTTTCTAGAGGTACCGGTTTAGAGGGGTTAACAGGTATACCACAAGTAAATAATAAAATAGTACGCCCTTTATTACCTTTTTCTAGAGCAGACATTAAAACCTTTGCACAGCGTAACCATATTAGTTGGCGAGAAGACAGTAGCAACGCATCGGTAAAATATATACGTAATAAGTTAAGACATGATGTTATTCCTGAGTTAAAAAAAATAAATCCTAAATTCTTACAAAACTTTAATAAAACACAAGGGTTTTTACAAGGTGCAAACATGCTTGCTGCAAAACAAATAGCAACGGTTTCTAAATCTGTATTAAAGCAAATAGATACCAATACAATAACATTAGATATTAATAAAATAAAGGCGTTAAAAGATCCTAAGCATTATTTATACGAACTTTTAAAGTCTTATAATTTTACCGCCTGGCACGATATATTAAACCTTTTAAATGCGCAGGCAGGAAAACAAATTGTATCACCTACGCACCGTTTAATTAAAGATAGAACGTGCTTAATTTTAACAAAAAAAGAGTCTGTTTTAGCAGATAAGCACATAGATGTTTCTTTACAAAAACCATTACAAACCACACCATTAGGTGAATTGGTTTTTACAGAAGTTACTACAATAGAGGATAAGAAACCAAGTGTTATTTATGTTGATAAAAACAAATTAGCCAACAATCTTGTACTTAGAAAATGGCAAGAAGGCGATTATTTCTATCCGTTAGGAATGTCAGGAAAGAAAAAGTTAAGTAAGTATTTAAAAGACGAAAAATTATCGCTTTTAGATAAAGAACATATTTGGCTATTATGTTCAGACCATAAGGTGGTTTGGGTGGTTAATAAAAGAGCAGATCATAGATTTAGGGTGAGTACATCAACTTTAAATATCTTAAAAATAGAATTAAAAGCGTATTAATTAACTGATTTTTTTCAGTTGTAAAACATTTTTTTTGAAACTAAAAGGCAACATAGTAGACGTTATAAATAAGCGAATTTTTAAAGGTGAAGTTACTTTTAAAGATGGAAAAATATTAAGTATAGAAGAAAAACCAAATAAAGAAACAGTGTATATTTTACCTGGTTTTATAGATGCACACATTCATATAGAAAGTTCTATGCTTGTACCGTCCGAGTTTGCCAAAATAGCAGTAACACATGGTACGGTTGCCACTGTTTCCGATCCGCATGAAATTGCAAATGTATTGGGTGTTGCAGGGGTTCATTTTATGATAGAAAATGGGAAACAAGTACCTTTTAAATTTAATTTTGGAGCACCCTCTTGTGTGCCAGCAACTCATTTCGAGTCGGCAGGAGCTATTATAAATGCCGATGCTATAAAAACTTTATTACAAAATCCAGATATTAAGTATTTGGCAGAAATGATGAATTACCCAGGGGTTATACATGATGATAAAGAGGTACTAAAAAAAATAGCTTGGGCTAAACATTATAATAAGCCTGTAGATGGGCATGCACCTGGTGTGGTTGGTAACGATGTTACTAAATATATAAATGCAGGTATAAGCACCGATCACGAGTGTTTTACATACAACGAAGCTTTAGAGAAGCTAGAAAAAGGCATGAAAATTTTAATAAGAGAGGGTAGTGCTGCTAAAAATTTTGAAGCTATAGTAGATTTATTACCACAATATTATAGAGACATCATGTTTTGTAGTGATGATAAACATCCAGACGATTTATTAATAGGCCATATTAACCAATTATGCGCAAGGGCTGTGGCTAAGGGCATAGATATTTTTAAAATATTACAAGCAGCTTGTATTAACCCCGTAAAACACTATAATTTAGATGTTGGCTTGTTGCAAGTTGGCCATAATGCAGACTGTATTGTTGTGCAAGATTTAAAGGACTTTAAAACCCTACAAACCTATGTAAATGGTGTTTTAGTATATAATAATGGTACGAGTTTAATTGAGACGGTAGCTTTTAAAAATTTAAATAATTTTAACTGTAAAAGAAAAACAGTTGCAGATTTTAAAATAGCATCTTCAGCAAAAAAAATTAGAGTTATAGAAGCTCTAGAAGGACAATTGGTAACTAACGAAATTATAGAAAATGCTAATTTAGTAGATGGTTATTTGGTTTCTAACACAGATACCGATGTGTTAAAAATGGCCGTTATAAATAGATATCAAGATAAAAAACCGGCTTTAGCTTTTATAAAGAACTTTGGTTTAAAGGAAGGCGCCATAGCCTCTTCTGTAGGTCATGATTCTCATAATATTATTGTTGTAGGTGTTACAGACGAGGCTATTTGTAAAGCGGTAAATCTTATTATAGAAAACAAAGGTGGTATTTGTGCCGTATCTAACACAAAAGAAGCTATTGTAAAATTACCTATAGCAGGTATCATGAGTGATAAACCATGCGCGGATATAGGTAAGCAATATCAAACTCTAGATGCCATGGCTAAAACAATGGGCTGCACATTAAATGCACCCTATATGTCTTTATCTTTTATGGCATTATTAGTTATTCCATCTTTAAAACTAAGTGATAAGGGATTATTTAGTGGGTCTAGTTTTACCTTTACAAATTTAGAAATTAATTAAGATATGCCTGTTTTAGAGTCTCATTATAAACCACCATTTTTATTACGCAATGGCTATATAGCTACAGTGTTTTCTGGTTTAGCACGTCGCGTATCGTTAAAACAAGAGCGCGAACGCATTATATTAACCGATAACGATTTTCTAGATTTAGATTGGAGTTACGCCACAAAAAAGACCGATAAACTCATTATATTATTACATGGTTTAGAGGGACATGGGCAAAGACCTTACGTAACAGGAGCTGCTAAATTATTTAATGCAAATGGTGTAGACGCGGTGTGCGTTAATTTTAGGGGCTGTAGCGGTCATAATAATTTAAAATATTACAGTTACCACTCTGGAGCCACAAAAGATTTAGAGGAGGTTTTACATCATGTTATTAAAAACAAACAATACAAAACCATATTTTTAAAAGGTATTAGTCTAGGCGCTAATATTATTTTAAAGTATTTAGGGGAGCGTAAATACGTACCTCAAGAGGTAAAGGCAGCCATAGCCGTTTCGGTACCCTGTAATTTACCAGGATCGGCAAAAGCATTGCATACATTTAAAAATAAATTGTATCACGACCGGTTTTTAAAACATTTAGTAAAACGTTTAAAGGATAAACAAAAGCGTTTCCCAAATAAATTATCTAAAAAGGAGGTACTATCAATAAAAACACTTTATGATTTTGATACGGTATATACAGCTAAAGCACATGGCTTTAAAAATGGACAAGATTATTATGCCAAATGCGCAAGCTTACAATTTTTAAAACATATAAACACACCAACATTAATTATTAATGCCTTAAACGATTCTTTTTTATCTCCAGCCTGTTTTCCTGTTCA
>CALHCQ010000178.1 GCA_937936645.1 uncultured Algibacter sp. | reverse complement strand
ATACAAAATCAATCTCAAAAATTAAAAAAGACAACCAAAGAATTAGATAAAGAGAAAGACAAAAACTTTTTTGGGGCACTAATTTCTATATTAAGTGTTGCCTTAATTATTATACTTTCTTTATTAACCTTGTCGTTGTACAAAAACAACAATATTAGGTTAAAGACCAACAATATGCTTTACAAAAAAAATAACGAACTTACGTTAGCAAAAGAAAAAGCAGAACTTGCATCTAAAACAAAAGCAAATTTTTTATCTACAGTTACACACGAATTAAGAACACCTTTATATGCAGTAACAGGTTTAAGTAATATGTTGCTTGACGAAAATCCAAAACCAGACCAAATACAACACCTTAAATCGTTAAAATTTTCTGGAGACTACTTACTTACTTTTATAAATGATATTTTACAAATTAATAAAATTGAAGCTAATAAAGTTAATATAGAATTAGAGTCTTTTAACTTAAGAAAAAAAATAAACAATATTATATTAGCTTTAAATAATTCTGCCGAGGATAATAATATTAAAATACATTTTTCTTATCCTAAAGGTCTGCCAGAAAATTTTGTAGCTGACCAATTAAAAATATCTCAAATTCTAATAAACCTTATTGGAAACTCTATAAAATTCACAAAAAACGGTTCTATATGGATTAGATTGCAAGAAATAAGCAAAAAAGATAATACTTATAATATACGCTTTGAAGTAGAAGATAATGGTATAGGTATAAGCGAAGAGAAACAAAATAATATTTTTGAAAGTTTCTCTCAAGGTTCCATACAAATAAACAGAAAATATGGAGGCACCGGCCTTGGTTTATCTATTGTTAAAGGACTTATTCAACTTTTAAAAGGAAAAATTTATTTAAAAAGCACTCTTAATCAAGGAACAACATTCTACTTTGAAATACCTTTAGAATTAGACACAGATATTAAACGAATTGATCAAGACGCTGTACTTCTACAAAAAAACATAAAAGAGGTTAACCTTAATAAGGTTAAAATTTTAATTGTAGAAGACAACAAAATAAACCAAATGATTACAAAAAAGATTCTAACCAAAATGAGGTTAGATTGCGAAATTGTAGACAATGGTGAGGATGCTGTAGACCTGGTAAAAACAAATCAATACAGCCTAGTATTAATGGATATACATATGCCTGGCATAAGTGGTATAGAAGCAACCAAACGCATTAGAGCTTTTGATAAAAACCTAACTATTTTTGCGCTTACAGCGGTAACCATAGAAGATAAAATGCAAGAATTTAATGAGGCCGGATTTACAGACATTATACCTAAACCCTTTAAACAGTCTGAATTTGAAAAGAAACTTTTCGGAGCCTTATCAAAAAACAAAAATCTAATTAATTCTTAAAAGATTTCATAAATTTTATGATGCGTTCTTCAAAAAATTGAGGTCTATCTATAACAACTTCTATGGGCAAATAATACAACTTGTCAGTAATAGAATTGTATTGTTTTAATCTCATATAATCTTTTTCTGTAGTTAAAATACAAGACTTCTCTTTAAACGTATTCAAATCTTCATTTGTGAAATTGTAATGATCGTCGTAGTTTAAATGTTCAAACAACATACCTTTCCCTTCTAAAAAACGAACCAAAGGAGATGCATTGGCAATACCGGTTACTAACGTAAAGTTCTCCGGCAAATAAGCAAACTCTAACGTTCCCGATGCACCATATACCTTATTGGAATAAGTAATACGACTAAAAAAAACGTCTTGATACGCTAACGGGTTTATACGAGACAAAATTCTGTCCTTATCCATTTTATTAATAACCTCTGGGCATTTGGTAATTACAATAATTTGAGCTCGACGTGCTCCTATCCTAGGCTCTCGCAAGTTACCCGTAGGTAAAACAATATCGCTTGTATATAAATTAGAATATGTGGTTAACAAAATATTTAAACCGGCATTAACATAACGATGTTGAAAAGCGTCGTCCAATAAAACAACTTCTAAATCTTTTTTTAACTGCTTTAAATTTTTAATACCATTATTTCTATCGGCATCTACAGCAACAATGGCATCTTCTTTAAATTTATTATAAAATTGAAATGGCTCGTCTCCCAAATCGTTAACTGTAGAGGTCGTATTAGCTAACAAAAAGCCTTTAGATTGTCTTTTATAACCCCGACTTAGCGTTGCTACACGGTAATCTTTTTTTAATACTTTAATTAAATATTCAATCATAGGTGTTTTACCTGTTCCACCCGTGCTTAAATTACCAACACAAATTACAGGAAAAGGATACGAGATCGATTTTTTTATACCAAAATCGAACATTTTATTTCTTACCCATGTTATTAAATAATAAACGGGAACAAAAGGAACTAGTATTTTTCTAAGAAGCTTCACAACAACGAAAATATAATATTTATATTTGTTTTAAACCAAACACAAAAATAATATGATAGTTCAAGATGTTATTAATTATTTAGAAGAACTTGCGCCTTTAAATTATGCAGAAGATTTTGATAATGTTGGACTGTTAGTTGGTAATAAAAAAACCAAAATAACTGGCGTATTGGTTACACTAGATACTATTGAGGCTGTTGTAGACGAAGCCATTGAGCAGCAATGTAATTTAATAGTTAGTTTTCATCCTATAATATTTAAAGGATTAAAAAAACTTACAGGTAAAAATTATATAGAACGTGTTGTTATAAAAGCCATTAAACACGACATAGCTATTTACAGCATACACACAGCGCTAGACAATGCCTTTAATGGTATAAACCACATGATTTGCAATCAACTAAATTTAAATGAAAGGCACATATTAATACCTCAAAAAAATACCATAAAAAAATTAAACACCTACGTACCTAAAAACGATGCTAACGCACTTAGAACAGCACTGTTTAATGTTGGCGCTGGTAACATAGGTAATTATAGCGATTGCAGCTATAATAGCGAAGGTACAGGAACCTATAAAGCCAATAAAAAAGCAAATCCTGTAAAAGGAAACATAAACGAGTTACACTACGAAGACGAAACAAAAATTAGTGTAACCTACGCAAAACATTTAGAACATGCTGTTTTAAAAGCTTTAAATGAAAATCATCCTTACGAGGAAGTTGCTTATGAAATTACAACCTTAGAAAACAACAATCAAAACATAGGCATGGGTATGGTTGGCACATTAAAAGAACCCATGGAGTCATTACATTTTTTTGAATACTTAAAAGAAAAAATGAACACACCACTTATAAGGCACTCTAATATAACAAAACAAACCATAAAAAAAATAGCCGTTCTTGGTGGCTCTGGTAGTTTTGCAATACCAGCTGCAGTAGCTGCTAAGGCCGATGTACTTATAACTGCCGATTTAAAATATCATGACTTTTTTGCTGCAGATAGTCGTATAATTTTAGCCGATATTGGGCATTATGAAAGCGAACAATTCACAAAAAATAATTTAGTAGCATATCTTACAAAAAAAATTAGTAATTTTGCAATCGTTTTATCAAAGACAAATACAAATCCTGTTAAGTATTTTTAAAGTATGGCTAAAAAGAAAGAAGTAACTGTAGAAGACCGCTTAAGAGCGCTATACGATTTACAATTAATTGATTCTCGTATAGATGAAATAAGAAATGTTCGTGGTGAACTTCCATTAGAAGTTAGAGATTTAGAAGACGAAGTTGCCGGACTAAACACTAGATTAGATAAGCTAGTTTCTAATTTAGAAGTTGTAGATAACGATATTTTGGCTAAGAAAAACCAAATTGAAGAATCTAAAACTTTAATAAAAAAATATACAGAGCAACAAGACAATGTTAGAAATAACAGAGAATTTAACTCTTTAACAAAAGAAGTAGAGTTCCAAGAATTAGAAATCGAACTTGCTGAAAAGCACATACGTGAGTTTAAGGCTCAAATTGAACAAAAGAAAGTGGTTATTGCAAGCACAAAAGACCGTGTTAAGCAACGTGAAACTCACTTAAAGCACAAAAAAGCAGAGCTTAACGATATTTTAGCAGAAACGCAAAAAGAAGAAGAAACGTTACTTGCAAAATCTGAAGATTACAAAAAGCAAATTGAAGACCGTTTAGTTATGGCTTACGATAGGATTCGTAAAAACGTAAAAAATGGTTTAGCAGTTGTACCAATAGAACGTGGAGCTTCTGGAGGGTCTTTCTTTACTATACCACCACAAGTACAAGTTGAAATTGCATCTCGTAAAAAAGTAATTACTGATGAGCACAGTGGACGTATACTTGTTGATGCTGAATTAGCAGAAGAACAAAAAATTAAAATGGCTAAGATGCTTTCTAAAATCTAATAGCATTTTACATATATTTATAAAAAAAGCCTTCAATTAATATTGAAGGCTTTTTTTATTACTCATTTTTATTTTGCTTCCTTGTGCGTTTCTTTAATGGCATCATCTCTATACATACAACAAGGGTGTACATTAGCATAATCTTCTGGTGTTGCAATTACTGTTTTAGTATCGTGACCGGCTTTAGCTACGCGATTACTTATAGCGTCTAAATCTATTTTCTTGTTGTTGTAAATAAGCTTTAATTGGTGTGTGTTTACATCCCAATTTGCATATTTTACCCCTTTAGCACTTAAACATGCTTTTTCTATACGCGATTTGCACATCATACAAACCCCATCCACCTCTATAGTTGCTCTGGCAACTTTATTTTGAGAAAATGATTTTAAACCAACAACGAGTAAAATCAATATTAAAATTTTCTTTATAATCATAATTACTTCTATTTTATATTAAATCTTAAGCCTGTGTAATAGTTACTGCCAAATATAGGGCCGTATACAAATGTAGTATCAAAATTTGAACCAAAAGGGTTGTCGGGGCTAATAATAGGATTTTTTTGCCTCACATTTAAAATATTTTCGCCTCCAAAATACCATTCTAATTGTTTTGAAAACACACGAGTTATTTGAAAGTTAAGCGTTTTTAATGTTGGTGTAAATTCTGGTCGTCTAAAATTAATAGGGCTATTTATTGTCGCAGGAAAGCGCTGTTTACTTAGCCAATTATACGTTGCATCAAACCGCCATTGTTTTGTGTGTAAATCGGTCTTTTTAGTTTCATAAGACGCGTTTACAAAAAAACGATGCTTTGGGGTTAGTGGCTTTTGTAACTCTCCAGATGTAAAGGTTGTTTTAACATCGTAATTTTTATACGCCAAACGTAAATCTGTATTAGGTAAGATGGTGTAGTTTATCTCTGCTTGAAAACTATTTGCGAAACTACGCCCTTGTAAATTGTAAAAATTTATTTCTAAAGGGTTTTCGTAGTCTACAACAACTTGATCTTTAAACAGGGTTCTGTAATAATCTAAAGTAACATCTCCTCGCCTGTTAAAAAGCTTGAATCCTTGTAAAAAGGATACACCGTAGTTCCATGCAATTTCTGGATTTAAACCATAAATAGTTCCGTTATTATTTTCTATATTCAAGGTTCTAGAGCTTGCAAAAAACGATTGGTTTTCTGCAAAAATATTTGCTGCTCGCTTTCCTCTACCAAAAGATGCTTTTAGTACCGATTTTTTTAATAATGAATAACGCGCATGAAATCTGGGTGTAATAAACGTACCCAACAAATTATTATAATCTATACGAATTCCTGCTGTAAGATTTAACTTTTCTAAATTATCAAAATTATATTCAAAAAAAGCTCCAGCACCATATTCCTTCCTAACATAAATATCATTATTTACAAGCTCATCATAGTCATCAAAAGTATACCCTATGCCTGTTTTTATTTTGTGTCTAGAATCGCTAATTATAGAATTATAAATAACATTAGCGTATAAACTGTTGCGTGTAATATTATAGTTGTTTAAGCCAAAATACGATACTTGTTTGTGGTTACTAAATGCAGTTTGCACGCCTAAACTTTGCCAAGGTATATTAGGGTTTACGTATCCTAATTTAGCAGACAAGTCGTACCTATTGGTTTTAATACGGCTTTGCCATAAATCGCGTGCTGCGATATTAAACCCTGTTTCGCCAGCTTGTTTATCATCATTAAGCCCTCTAACATTTATAAAGCTTACCCAGCCTTTTTCTGTATCGACATATTGCCAGCGGTTTAAAATATTAAGTTGATGATACAATGGCATATCTAAAAAACCATCATTATTAACATCGTGCCTTTGCCTATGGCTATTACCGTGTAAGTATAAGCCAGAACTCCATTTTTTAGAAACTTTAGTGTTTAAATGGGTGTTAACTTCAAAACGACCTGCAATATTTCCAAAAACATTTAAAAACATCCTATGGTCTGTTATAGGTTTTACTAATTCGGTATTTATTTGCCCTGCAATACTCTCGAAACCATTAACAACACTCCCTGCTCCTTTAGTTATTTGTAAACTCTCTACCCAAGTACCAGGTATAAAACTGAGGCCAAAAGCTTGAGATGCACCACGAATAGACGGTATGTTTTCTGTTGTTATAAGGATGTACGGACTGTTTAAACCCAACATTTTTATTTGTCTTGTACCCGAAATAGCATCGGCAAAATTAACATCTATAGATGGGTTTGTTTCAAAACTCTCGGACAAATTACAACAAGCCGCCTTAAGCAACTCTTTACTGCTTACATTTATAATATTTTGAGATTGCAAATAAGACCTAGTAGTCGCCTGCTTTTTTGCTGTTAAAGTAATTGTATTTAATTGGCTATTTACTTTTAAAATATGTTTTATAAAGATAGGCTCTACCACCGTTAAAGTATCGGTTTTATAACCAACATAACTAATAACCAACTTCTTATTTTTACTTGTATATGGTAATTTAAACGCACCGTCTAAATTGGTTATCGCTCCAATGGTTGTGTTTAACCAATAGACATTGGCACCTGCTACGGGTAAGGTTTCGTTATTTTCAACACTAAAAACAACACCCTTAATTTCGTCTTGAGAAAAAACAAAGAACGGAAAAATTAGAGTTAATAAAAACAGATGTTTCATAACACGATGTTATTTAAAAAGCATGTATAAAGCCATACAAATCATAATTGTATTTTCTATAAAAGTAGCTTTAGTCATTGGTAGTTTTAAAAGTGTGCCTAAACATGCGCAAGCTATTTTTTTACGACCTAATAAAGCTTTAGTAACACCAAAAGTAGTTATTCCTAAAATAATTAAAGTAGCAATTAAAGCAAATGGTATTTGAAAACGTGTTAAAAACAAACCTGCTAACAAAAGTTCTATAAATGGATACAAATATGCATAAAACAAATATTTAGCAGCTAGAGGGTCGTACATAGTAAAGGTCGCTGTAAATCCTTTTAAATCTAAAAATTTAAAAACACTAAAAACAAAATAAAACAGCCCCATAAAATCTAACATGAAATTATTTAGAGACCACGATTTAAAATTAAATAATACGGCAACAATACTGATACCAAAAAATATGATAAATAAGGGTTGTAGTGCTTTTAATTCAGATTTTTTTATGTTTTTTTTCACCTCATCACCCTCAAGAGTAATACGATATTTACTTGGCAAAACTGCTTGTAAAGCAGATAAATTAAGTGCCGAGCTAGAAGACACCGACATGCTTTGCTGCTCTAAATGCACTATAACATTTTGAACACCATTTATAGCCTGTATTTTTTGTTCTACAAAAGCCTTACAGCCACCGCAGGTTAAACCTGTAATTGTATAGTTTGCAGTTACCATTAAAAATTAAGTCTTAATTAAATGAATTTAAAAATGCTTTTTTTAATAAGGTAAAAATACGAAAACATGTAACGACTTCAACTAATATACGCTGTATTAATATACATAATACACTTAGCATGTAAACTGTTTTACATACAAAACTTACATTCAAGTAATAAAGCTTTTGCTTTAAACTGATTTAAGTTAATAATCACTTTTTTTTATAAAAGAAATAAGTATTTTTGCGCTTTACAAAAATTTATACTTTAATAAATCTTAAAATAACCTGAACATCTCATTTTCAAAATATTGAATGTTCTAATAACAAATTACAATGAGTAACGAAAAAACTATTAAATCGGCATTAATATCTGTTTTTAGTAAAGACGGCTTAGAACCTATAGTTAGAGAGCTTGACAAACAAGGCGTAATTATATACTCTACAGGAGGTACAGAAAAATTTATTAACGATTTAGGTATTAACGTTGTCCCTGTAGAAGATGTTACCTCTTACCCTTCTATTCTTGGTGGACGTGTAAAAACGCTTCACCCAAAAGTGTTTGGAGGTATTTTAAACAGACAAAATCACGATGGTGATGTTGCCGAATTAGAAGCATACGAAATACCACAAATAGATGTTGTTATTGTAGATTTATATCCGTTTGAAAAAACAGTAGCTTCTGGTGCAAGCCAACAAGATATTATAGAAAAAATTGATATTGGAGGTATCTCTTTAATTAGAGCTGCTGCCAAAAACTTTGCAGACGTTATTTGTGTTTCTTCTGTTAACGATTACGCCGAGTTTTTAGATGTAATTACAGCTAACAATGGTAGTATTAGCGAAGCAGATAGAAAACGTTTTGCTGGCAAAGCATTTAATGTATCGTCGCATTATGACACTGCCATATTTAACTACTTTAACCAAAACGAAACTGAAACGGTTTTAAAAATTAGCGAAACCAATGGTAAAACATTACGCTACGGGGAAAACCCACACCAAAGAGGTTTCTTTTTTGGAGATTTTGATGAGTTATTTACAAAACTACATGGTAAAGAGTTAAGCTACAATAACCTGTTGGATGTTGATGCTGCTGTAAACCTTATGTTAGAATTTAAAAACGATGCACCAACTTTTGCTATTTTAAAACACAATAACGCTTGTGGTTTAGCACAAAGAGACACACTACACCAAGCATATGTAGATGCCTTAGCAGGAGATCCTGTTTCTGCATTTGGAGGGGTTTTAATTAGCAACAAAGAAATAGACTTAGCTACGGCACAAGAAATTCATAAATTATTTTGCGAGGTTGTAATAGCACCATCTTTTGCTGCAGATGCTTTAGAGCTTTTAAAAGGTAAAAAGAACAGAATTTTATTAAAAATACACGACATCGAGATGCCTTCTACAAATGTAAGAAGCTGTTTAAACGGTGTTTTAGTTCAAGATAGAAACAACATTACAGACACTGCCGAAGGTTTAAAAACAGTAACCAATACTGCGCCTACTGCAGCACAAATAGAAGATTTAATATTTGCTTCTAAAATATGTAAACACACGAAATCTAACACTATTGTTTTAACAAAAAACAAGCAGTTATGCGCTAGTGGCACAGGGCAAACAAGTCGTGTAGATGCTTTACAACAAGCGATACACAAAGCAGAATCTTTTAAATTTGATTTACAAGGCGCTGCAATGGCAAGTGATGCTTTCTTCCCTTTCCCAGACTGTGTAGAAATAGCTAAAAATGCAGGTATAGCCTCTGTTATACAACCAGGTGGATCTATAAAAGACCAACTAAGTATAGATTATTGCAACGATAATAGTTTAGCTATGGTTATGACCGGTACTAGACATTTTAAACACTAGTTTAAATTTAAAATACTCAATAAAAAAAAGCTTCAGTAACAACTACTGAAGCTTTTTTATTTTAGACTATTTTTTATTGAACTGATATCGTTTAAAATTAAAAGGCACGACATAATAACATTATTAAAATAAATAACTTAACTAAACTAGATAAACTGTATTTATTTTTTATAGATTTATTACCTTTACATATATTTCTTTTTTAACACATATAATTACAAAGTAAACATGGGCTTTTTTGACTTTTTAACAGAAGAAATTGCAATAGATTTAGGAACAGCAAACACACTTATTATACATAATGATAAAGTTGTTGTAGATGCTCCCTCTATAGTTGCAAGAGACAGAATATCTGGCGAAATTATTGCTGTAGGTCAAGAAGCAAGTTTAATGCAAGGTAAAACCCATGAAAACATTAAAACAATTCGCCCTTTAAAAGATGGTGTTATTGCCGATTTTGATGCTTCAGAACGTATGATTAGTATGTTTATAAAAAACATACCTGCTTTAAAGAAAAAATTATTTACACCAGCATTACGTATGGTTGTATGTATTCCTTCTGGTATTACAGAAGTAGAAATGCGCGCTGTAAAGGAATCTTGTGAGCGTGTTAATGGAAAAGAAGTTTACTTAATACACGAACCAATGGCCGCTGCAATTGGTATTGGTGTAGATATTATGCAACCAAAAGGAAATATGGTTGTAGACATAGGAGGTGGTACTACAGAAATTGCAGTTATAGCACTTGGTGGTATTGTTTGCGATAAATCGGTTAAAATTGCTGGTGACGTATTTACCAACGATATTGTTTACTACATGCGTACACAGCACAATTTATATGTTGGAGAGCGTACCTCAGAAAAAATTAAAATACAAATTGGTGCTGCCACCGAAGATTTAGAATTACCACCAGAAGATATGAGTGTTCAAGGTCGTGATTTATTAACAGGTAAGCCAAAACAAGTATCTATATCTTATAGAGAGATAGCTAAAGCACTAGACAAATCTATACTACGTATCGAAGATGCTGTTATGGAGACCTTATCTCAAACACCACCAGAATTAGCTGCCGACATCTATAATACCGGTATATATTTAGCAGGTGGAGGATCTATGTTACGTGGTTTAGACAAACGGTTATCCCAAAAGACAGATTTGCCCGTATATATAGCAGAAGATCCATTGAGAGCTGTTGTTCGCGGTACAGGTATTACACTTAAAAACCTATCCAAATACAAAAGTGTGTTAATAAAATAAAGAAAATCTAGGGTATAATACATGCAACAAATTATAAATTTTATAATAAGAAATAAAGTTTTCTTATTATTTCTATTATTATTTTCTATAGCACTGCTGTTTACCATACAATCGCATACCTACCATAAAAGTAAATTTATAAACTCGGCTAACCTAGTTACTGGTGGGGTTTATAATACGCTTAATAATGCAAGCCAATACGCTAATTTAAAATCTCAAAATCAGTTTTTAGTAGAAGAAAATAATTTACTAAAATCAAAGCTATACAACTCAAACATATTAAGTCATGCCCTAACAGACACCTTAAACAAATCTATTTATAGTTCTAAAACGGCACATGTTATAAAAAATAGCTACACCGCAAGCGATAACATTTTACTTATAGACAAAGGTATTAACGATAGTATAAAACAAGATTTAGGCGTTATAACTTCGCGAGGTATTGTTGGTATAACAGATCGAGTAAGTAGCAAATACGCCACTGTAATATCTATACTAAACACAACCAACAAAATTAGTGCGCAATTAAAAAAGACAAATCATTTTGGAACTTTAGTATGGAACGGTAAATCTTCTAAAGAAATTCAATTAATAGATGTCGAAAAAATTGCTCCTATAAAACAAGGCGACACCATAATAACATCGGGCAGATCGTCTATTTTCCCTAAAGGGATTCCTATCGGAACTATTAAAGATTTCAATTTAGATGACGCCGAAAACTACTACGAAATAAACATTACACTATTTAACGACATGACCAATATTGAGCATGTCTATATTGTTAAAAACAACGATATTAAAGAAATTAAAAACCTATTAAACGAAAACAATGAATAAAGCCATACCGCTTCTAGTTATTCGTTTTATAGTGCTTGTTTTATTTCAAGTACTTATTGGTAATCATATTAATTTTTTAGACACAATAAATCCGTACATCTATATATTATTTATAATATATTTTCCAGTTCAAAATAACCGAATGCTGTTCTTATTTATTAGTTTTTTATTGGGCTTAACCGTAGATTTATTTTCCGATAGCGGAGGTATTCATGCCGCAGCAATATTAACAGCTGCATATGCTAGACCTGTAATATTAAAATTTTCCTTTGGATCTTTATATCAAAATCATAATTTAAAACTAAGCACTACAGATTTAAGCACGAAAATTGTATACATTAGTTTGGTAACTTTTATACATCATCTCGTACTATTTAGTCTAGAAACATTCAGTGTATCTAGAACAATTTTTGTACTTCAAAAAACGTTATTTACTAGTATATTTACCATACTTTTGTGCATTATATTATCTATTATTTTTAGTCGAAATACTAAATGAGAAAACTCTTCTTATACTTCGTAATCATACTAACAGGGCTAGTATTTCTATCTAGGCTTTTTTATTTACAAATTTACGAATCTAAACAGTATACTATTGATAATGACAATGCTATAAGAAAGGTTTACGACTACCCTAAACGCGGTTTTGTTTACGATAGAAACGGCAAACTTCTTGTTGCAAACCAACCCTCTTACGATGTTATGGTTATACCAAGAGAGGTAAAAAGCATAGACACGTTAGAATTTTGCGATTTACTAAAAATTGATAAACAGAAGTTTATAAAAAATTTAAATGCAGCAAAGCACTACTCACCTAGGCTATCATCTGTATTTCAATCTCATATTTCAAAAGAAGATTATGCCGTTTTACAAGAAAAAATGCGCAAATACAGAGGTTTTTATATCCAGAAAAGGTCGCTTAGAAAATACGAAACAACCATTGGCGCAAATGTGCTAGGAGATATTGGTGAAGTAAACCACAAAATCATCAAAAGAGACCCGTATTACAGAATGGGAGATCTTATAGGAAAACAAGGTGTAGAGGCATCCTACGAAAAAATATTAAGAGGTATAAAGGGCATAAAGCGCTATCAAAAAGATCGTTTTAATAGAAATATTGGGTCTTATAAAAATGGCCAATTTGACACCATACCACAAAAAGGAAAAGATATAACCATAACTATAGACTCTAAACTGCAAGCTTATGGCGAATTGTTAATGCGTAACAAACGCGGAGGCATTATAGCTATAGAACCTAGTACCGGAGAAATATTAACAATGGTATCTGCACCATCTTACAATCCTAATTTATTAGTTGGTAGAAAGCGATCTAAAAACTTTACAAAACTGTATTATGACACCATAGCAAAACCACTTTTTGACAGAGGTTTAAAAGCACAATATGCACCAGGATCTCCGTTTAAGGTGCTAAATGCGCTTATTGCTTTACAAGAAAATGTAGTTAGTACTCAAGATAAATTTAAGTGTCGTATGGGGTATTATTTAGGTAGTAAACGTTTAACAGGATGCCACCACCATAAAAGCCCTATTGCCATGAACGATGGTATTGCGCAGTCTTGCAATGCTTATTTTGCTAACGTATACCGTCGTATAATAGATAAATACGACACTCCTGCACAAGGCATGGACACTTGGAGCTCTCATGTTAAAAGCTTTGGTTTAGGTAATTATTTAGGGTACGACTTAAAAATAGGAAACAAGGGCCGTGTGCCAGATGGTAAGTTTTATGACAGGTGGTATGGTAAAAACCGTTGGGCATCAACCTACAATATATCCAACGCCATAGGACAAGGCGAAGTAGAAGCAACACCAATACAATTGGCAAATATGGTTGCGGCTATAGGCAACAGAGGCTATTTTTACACACCACATATTATAAAAAAAATACAAAACGACACCATACCATCTAAATACACAACACCAAAATACACCACCATAGACAAACAACATTTTGAACCCGCAATACAAGGTATGTTTGATGTATTTAACAAAGGAACAGCTATAGGGTTAAAAGTTAAAGGCATCGATATTTGTGGTAAAACAGGTACTGCCGAAAACTTTATGAAAATTAACGGTAAGAAAAAACAACTCACCGATCATTCTATTTTTGTGGCTTTTGCGCCAAAAGATAACCCTAAAATTGCTTTAGCTGTATTTGTAGAAAATGGATATTGGGGTAGTCGATTTGCTGGTAAAATTGCAAGTTTAATGATTGAAAAATACATTAACAAAGCTATTTCTAGAACAGATTTAGAAGAATGGATTTTAAAACATAGTCTAGAAAACGAATACAAAAAACCGTATACAGAA
>CALHCQ010000177.1 GCA_937936645.1 uncultured Algibacter sp. | reverse complement strand
CGTAGTAGTTTTTACTTTTATCTAGAGCTTCAAGCGCGTTAACAAACGCTTGGCCTTGGTGTATATCAATGTGTATTGCATTTTGTATTATCCCTTCGGCAACCTCTGCATCTGTTCTTACATCTAGTACAACAGCATTAGTATCATTAGCCAATTGCTCTACCCATTCTTCTTGAGATAAATCTTCCATGTTTTATTTATTTTAAATTTAGTGCTAATTTAATATTTCTTCTTAAACTTTAAAACGAAAAAACAGTCTCTTTTTTTAAGTCTACTCTAATGTATAGTTTTGCCTATTTGTTTAAGAACAACTTTAAAGCCTCATTCAATTCATTGTGGGTTAACGACTGTTCGTAAAATTTAGAGTCGTTATTTTTATAAATTAATGTAGCGGGTAAAGACCCTGTCCAATCTTTATTTATTTGTGGCATCCATGCAGTAGCATTAATATCGTCTAGAGCAATAACTTTAGATTTTAAATTTTCTTTTAATATAAACGGCTTTAGCTTGGTATTGTAAGCCTCTGGAATATCCAAACTCACCAAAATAACTTGAACACCTTTATTTTTGTATTGCTTATTAATAGCCTCAAAAGCAGGAAGCTCTTTAATACAAGGCGTGCACCAGGTAGCCCAAAAATTTATAACGTAAACATTATTATCTTCTCGATTTAAAAAAGATTTAAACCCCGTAAAGTCATAAACTTCCAAATCTACGTTGCCGATTTCAGTAACCTGATCTTCAACTTTTATCGGCGTATTCGTTTTGTCTTTACAAGCACATAGCACAACAAGTAATAAGCACAGTGTAACAAATCGTAATTTCATAATAAAAACATTTTTAGTATTGTATAATTACAAGACCCAGTGTGCAAATTTACAACTAAAAATAACGGTATAACCTATTATTAATCTTACCAAGATTAATAAAAAAAGAAACGCAGCTTATACAAGTCGCTTTTTTTTGTAAAAAACAAACAAAGTATTGTATAATAATATTTTGATTTCTATCTTTGACAAGTAATTAGAAACAAATGAATAAAAATTTAAATTATACTTGGTGGTGGAGTACTCGAAACTAAATTCGTGAAGAAACCCTGTAAGTATATTTAAAGTTAAAATATTCGAAAAGGCTTGTCATTCACGACAAGCCTTTTCTTTGTTCTAAACATATTTTTAGAACCAAACTGAAAACAAATTCAGCTTTTATGAAAACATTTAATTTAAACACCCACTACAAAAGGATATTAGCAGATACTATTACGCCAGTTGGGGTGTACTATAAAATAAGAGACAAATACCCTAATAGTATATTACTAGAAAGTGGAGACTATCACAAAAGCCATAAAAACTTCTCTTACATATGCTTTAACCCAATAGCAAGCATAAAAGTAGAAAACGATGTTATTTCGCAAACATTTCCAGACGGTAGCACAACCTCTCAAAACATAACAGAAGCGGTAAACGTGCCAGAGGCCATACATAATTTTACAAAAAAGTTTAACACAAACTCCAGTACCGATTTTAAGTTTATAAACAACGGTATCTTTGGTTATACCGCCTACGACGCTGTAAAATATTTTGAAGACGTACAAATAAGCAAAAAGGACGACTCTATAGTCATTCCAGATGTTTATTACTGCGTATACCAAAACATTATAGCCATAAATCACTTTAAAAACGAGGCCTATATTTTTGCACACTGTTTCGATGGTGTAGAAAACAATATAGACCAAGTAGACCAACTTATAAACGTACAAACCTTTGCCACCTACAGTTTTAAAACCAGTGGCGAAATAACCTCAAACCTAAAAGACGACGAATTTAAAGAACATGTCGAGCTCGCAAAAAAACACTGTCAGCGTGGCGACGTCTTCCAACTCGTACTATCTAAACGTTTCTCACAAGAATACAAAGGCGACGATTTTAACGTATACCGTGCATTACGCAGCGTAAACCCATCGCCATACCTATTTTATTTCGACTACGGTAGCTTTAAAATATTTGGCAGCTCGCCAGAAGCCCAGTTAATCGTAGAAGAAGGCCTTGCCGAAATTCACCCCATTGCCGGCACCTTTAAACGTACGGGTGACGAAGCACAAGACGCCGTACTTGCCGATAAACTTAAAAAAGACGACAAAGAAAACGCCGAACACGTCATGCTTGTAGACCTAGCCCGAAACGACCTTAGTCGCCACGGCAGCCAAGTAACCGTAAACACCTACCGCGAAGTTCAATTCTTTTCTCACGTTATACACCTTGTAAGCAAAGTTACCGGGCAAAAACACAAAACCACCTCTACCATGCAGGTCGTTGCAGACACCTTTCCTGCAGGCACATTAAGTGGCGCACCAAAACACCGTGCCATGCAATTAATAGAAGATTACGAAAAAACAAGTCGTGCATTCTACGGTGGCGCCATAGGTTTTATGGACTTTAACGGCAACTTTAACCACGCCATCATGATACGTACATTTTTAAGCAAAGACTATAAATTAAACTGGCAAGCAGGCGCCGGTTTAGTATCAAAATCCAATGCCGACAGCGAATTACAAGAAGTTTACAATAAGTTAGGCGCCCTAACCAAAGCCATAGATTTAGCACAAGACATTTAACACAAGGGCGTTACCCAAGGGTCGGGCTTTCGGCAGTCGCTTTTTTGTGTTGCATAAGCGCAACAACACAAAAAGAGCTCCAACAAAGCCTCAATCCCTAACGCAAGTTAAAGCACAAATAAAATAAGCCCAAAAAACATTTATGTAAATAAGGCAAAGTAAAAACAAAACACATGAAAGTATTAGTTATCGACAATTACGACAGTTTTACATACAACTTAGTACATTACCTAGAAGATCTAAATTGTGAGGTAACCGTAGTTAGAAACGATAAATTAGATCTAGACGACGTTGCACCGTTCCATAAAATAGTACTATCACCAGGACCAGGTATACCAGACGAAGCAGGATTACTAAAACCCATAATAGAAAAATACGCACCCACAAAAAGTATTTTAGGCGTTTGCTTAGGCCAACAAGCCATAGGCGAAGTTTTTGGGGGCAGTTTAATAAACCTAGAAGATGTTTATCATGGTGTAGCCACACCAGTAACCATATGTGTAGACAACGAAGTTTTATTTAAAGGTCTAGACAAACAAATACAAGTAGGGCGCTACCACTCTTGGGTCGTTAATGCCAACCTACCAGACAGTCTAGAGGCTACATCTGTAGATGTCAATGGGCAAGTTATGTCTTTAAGACACAAAGTATACGACGTACGTGGTGTACAATACCACCCAGAGTCTGTACTAACACCACACGGTAAACAAATACTAAAAAACTGGGTAAATAGTTAATAAAAGCACAGCACATGAAACAAATATTAAACAGACTTATAAATCACGAAAACTTATCAAGTCAAGAAGCTAAACAGGTTTTAATAAACATATCTAACGGTATGTATAACACCAGCCAAATAGCCTCTTTTTTAACCGTGTTCATGATGCGTAGTATAACCATAAACGAACTTAAAGGTTTTAGAGATGCCCTTTTAGAACTTTGCATCGCTGTAGATTTAAAAGATTTTAATGCCATAGATTTATGTGGTACCGGTGGCGATGGCAAAGACACCTTTAACATATCTACACTAGCATCCTTTGTTACCGCAGGAGCAGGAGTACACGTTGCGAAACATGGTAATTATGGTTTATCATCGGCATGTGGCTCGTCTAACGTTATGGAATATTTGGGTATAAAATTCTCTAACCAAGTAGATTTTCTTAAAAAAAGTATAGACAAAACAGGTATTTGCGTACTACACGCCCCGTTATTTCACCCAGCCATGAAACACGTAGCACCAATACGTCGCGAACTAGGTGTAAAAACATTTTTTAATATGCTAGGCCCTATGGTAAACCCTGCATTTCCAAAAAACCAATTAGTAGGTGTATTTAACTTAGAATTACAACGCAAATACGGATACCTGTACCAAACAACAAATAAAAATTATAGCATTGTACATGCCTTAGATGGTTATGACGAAATATCGCTAACAGGCAAAGCCAAAATTATAACCGACACGAGCGAGGTGCTATTTACACCTAGCCATTTAAACATACCCACCATAAGTCAGTCATCTATTTTTGGAGGTAGTACTGTAAAAGCCTCAGCAAAAATATTTGTAGATGTAATAAGTGGTCGCGGTACAGAAGCCCAAAACCATGTTGTTTGTGCCAATGCAGGCTTGGCAATAGCCACAGTAGAGCAAATAGACCATAAAACAGGTTTTGAGCGCGCTAAAGAATCTTTATTTTCTGGCAAAGCAAAACAAGCTTTAGACCAATTAGTAACCCTTAGCCAAGCTTAATACTTATTAATACTAACGACCTAGCTTAATAATGAATATACTAGATAAAATAACATTAGACAAAAGAAAAGAAGTGGCACTAAGAAAACAGCTTATCCCTGTTTCGCAGTTAGAGCAGTCTGTTTTATTTAATAGACCCACAGTATCTTTAGCTAATAATTTAAAAAACAGCACATCGGGTATTATTGCAGAGCATAAAAGGCGTTCGCCATCAAAAGCTGTAATAAACAACAATCTAAACGTGCAAGATGTAGCAAGCGGATACGAAAGTGCAGGTGTATGCGGCATGTCTGTTTTAACAGACGGCAAATATTTTGGCGGCGCTCTAGACGATTTATTAACCGCAAGAGCGAGCTGTAATTTACCTTTATTACGAAAAGAATTTATTATAGACGAATATCAAATTCTAGAAGCAAAAGCCTATGGCGCAGATGTTATTTTACTTATTGCCGGTATTTTATCTAGAAACGAAATAAAACAATTCTCTCAGTTTGCTAAAAGCCTAAACTTAGACGTACTACTAGAAGTACACGACGAGCAAGAGCTACACAAAGCCCTAATGCCAAGTTTAGACATGTTAGGTGTAAACAACCGAAATTTAAAAACCTTTAATGTTAGCCTAGAAACCAGCAAACAATTAAGCCAACTTATACCTAACGATTTTGTAAAAGTATCAGAAAGCGGTATAAGTAGCACATCGGCAATTAAAGAATTACAACCCTATGGTTACAAAGGTTTTTTAATAGGCGAGAATTTCATGAAAACCGATAACCCAGGAGCTAGTGCTACAGCATTTATTAATACATTAAACGCGTAACACAGTGTTTTAAATTAAATAATGACACCATTATGAAATTAAAAATTTGCGGCATGAAACACCCCGAAAACATAAAACAAATAGCGGCTTTACAACCCGACTATATGGGGTTTATATTTTACCAAAAATCGTCACGATATTTTAATGGTACAATACCAGAACTTAATAAAAACATAAAAAAAACAGGCGTTTTTGTAAACGAAACACTAGCATTTGTTACAAAAACAATACAAAAACACCAATTACAAGCCGTGCAATTACACGGTAAAGAAAGTCCAGAATATTGCGAAGCGCTTAAGCCTTTAGGTGTAGAAATTATAAAAGTTTTTTCTATTAAAGACACCTTTAATTTTAAATTACTTGAACCGTTCGAAACCGTTTGCAATTACTTTTTATTCGACACAAAAGGTAAGTTACCAGGTGGCAACGGCTATACTTTTAACTGGGATGTACTAAGCCAGTACCCCTCTAGCAAACCCTTTTTTTTAAGTGGTGGCATAGGACTTGATCAAGTAGAGGCTATAAAGACGTTTAAAAAAAGTAAGGCTTCCAAATACTGTTATGCACTAGATGTTAATAGTGCTTTCGAAATAGAACCAGGCTTAAAAAACAACGAACAATTAAAAGAATTTAAAGACAAACTTTGTGCTGTTAATTAGCTTAAAACGCAGTCATGTATTTTTAAGTTACACATCTTATAAAACTAATAAAAATGGAAAATTACAACGTAGACGAGAATGGCTATTATGGAGAATTTGGAGGTGCTTTTATTCCAGAAATGCTTTATCCTAATGTAGAAGAATTACGCCAAAATTATCTTAAAATCATGGCAGAGCCAGATTTTAAAGCAGAGTTCGATAAGTTATTAAAAGATTACGTAGGTAGGCCTTCGCCTTTATATTTTGCAAAGCGCTTATCTAAAAAATACAACACAAAAATATACTTAAAACGCGAAGATTTAAACCATACAGGAGCGCATAAAATAAACAATACTATAGGTCAAATACTTATGGCAAAACGTTTAGGCAAGCACCGTATTATTGCAGAAACTGGCGCAGGGCAACACGGTGTTGCAACAGCTACCGTTTGTGCCTTAATGGGTCTAGAATGTATTGTTTATATGGGCGAAATAGATATTGCAAGACAAGCACCAAACGTGGCTAGAATGAAAATGCTAGGCGCTAAAGTAGTACCTGCTTTATCTGGAAGTAGAACCTTAAAAGATGCCACCAACGAAGCCATTAGAGACTGGATTAACAACCCTGTAGACACGCATTACATTATTGGGTCGGCCATTGGGCCACACCCCTACCCAGATATGGTAACTAAATTTCAAGCCGTAATATCGGAAGAAATAAAATGGCAATTAAAAGAACAAGAAGGCCGCGAAAACCCAGATTACGTGATAGCCTGTATTGGTGGCGGTAGTAATGCCGCTGGTACATATTACCATTATTTACACGAAAAAGATGTTAAAATAATTGCTGTAGAGGCTGCAGGTTTAGGTGTAAACTCTGGCGAGAGTGCTGCCACATCGGTTCTTGGTAAAGAAGGTATTATACACGGCTGTAAAACCTTGTTAATGCAAACTAACGATGGGCAAATTACCGAACCTTACTCCATTTCGGCGGGGCTAGATTACCCTGGTGTTGGCCCAATGCACGCGCATTTATGTAAAACAGGCCGTGCCGAATTTATGGCTGCTACAGATGCCGATGCCATGAATGCTGGTTTAGATTTATGTAAACTAGAGGGTATTATTCCGGCCATAGAAACATCGCATGCTTTGGCTATTTTCGAGCATAAAACATTTAAACCAGACGATGTTGTTGTGGTAAGTTTATCGGGACGTGGTGATAAGGATTTAAATAACTACATAGACTATTTTAAAATATAATATAGGGGCGTTACCACAAGGGTCAGGCTTTCCGCTATATCTTTTGGTAGAAAAAACCAAAAGGATGCCGCTTCAATCCTTAACGCAAAAAAAGCCTTATGGGTTTTTAAAATTTTTAAATCATGATATGGGGGTTACTTGCTCGCGTTAGGGATTGCAGTGTAAAGCCCACAGCGAGGCACGAAGCGAGGACTTGAAACGTAAAGCCCGACCCTTGTGGTAACGCCAAAATTAAAAAAACTGAACCCCGAAGAAAACACAGCATTCGGGGCCATAAAATAATATGAGAATGAATCGTATTCAAACCAAATTACAAGACAATAAAAAATTACTATCTATTTACTTTACAGCAGGGTATCCTAGTATTAACGATACTGTTTCTATTATTAAAGATCTAGAAACAAATGGTGTTGATATGATAGAAATTGGACTGCCATTTAGCGACCCTCTTGCCGATGGCCCAACTATACAGGCTAGTTCTACACAGGCTTTAAAAAATGGTATGACTACCGAGCTGCTTTTTGAGCAGTTAAAAGATATTAGAGCATCGGTTAATATTCCTTTAATTATTATGGGGTATTTTAATCCTATGTTTCAATATGGCGTCGAAGCTTTTTGCAAAAAATGTAAAGAAGTGGGCGTAGATGGTTTAATTATTCCAGATCTTCCTGTAGATGTGTACCATAAAGAATATCAAGCTATTTTTGAAAAATATGGTTTAATAAACGTGTTTTTAATCACTCCGCAAACAAGCGACGAGCGTATTAAATACATAGACTCTATATCTAATGGGTTTATTTACATGGTAAGTAGTGCCAGCACCACGGGCGCACAGTCTGGTTTTGGCGAAACGCAAACAAAATATTTTAAACGTATTGGCGATATGAAACTTAAAAACCCTCAAGTTATTGGGTTTGGTATTAGTAATAACGAAACGTTTACACAGGCTACAACCTATGCCAAAGGTGCTATAATTGGTAGTGCTTTTGTTAAACACATAACCAATAACGGCCCTAAGTCTATTAAAAACTTTGTAGATAAAATTTTAAATAAGTAGTGGTATGAATTGGTATTTAAACACCTTTAAATATAATTATGCAAATTTTGAAGGACGTGCAAGACGCGAAGAGTTTTGGATGTTTACCCTTTTTCATTGTATTGCTCTATTTATTTTAGTGATAGCATCTATAGTTATGGCTTTAGCATTAGATTTTGAATGGACATATATTCTACTCTTTATTTATGTATTGGCTACGTTTATACCTGTTTTAGCATTAAATGTAAGAAGATTGCATGATATTGATAAAAGTGGCTGGTATTTTTTAATGAGTTTTATACCTTATGTGGGAAGTATTATTATGCTTGTTTATAATGTTAAAGAAGGAACTAAGGGTAAAAACCAATATGGACCAGACCCTAAAAACCCAGAACAAGATGAGATTGACGCTATTGGCAAGCCGTTAATAGATGCTTAATTTTAAACCCCCATTTAACTTATGCCTTTAAACATTGTTCTTATAGAACCCGAAATACCAAACAACACGGGTAATATTGGTCGTCTTGCCCTGGGTGCTGGGGCGCATTTACATCTTGTTAAACCTTTTGGTTTTGAAATTGATGATAATCGCTTAAAACGTGCTGGTTTGGATTATTGGCAACATCTAGAAATAACATACTACGATAGTGTTGATGATTTTTTTAGGATAAATAACAATAAACCCATGGCTTTTTTGTCTAGCCATGGTAGTAAACAGCATTGGGATATTCCTTTTACAGATAACCTGTTTTTGGTTTTTGGAAAAGAATCGGCTGGGTTACCAAAAACTCTTACAGATAAACACGCTAATTCGCTTTATAAAATACCTTTACATAGTAAGCATATAAGAAGTCTTAACTTAGCCAACGCTGTTGCTATTGTTGTTTACGAAGGTATAAGGCATATAAAATAACATTTATTTTTTTTCTAATTAAACCTTTTTTAAAAATTAGACTCTAAATGAGTAATGAACATCTTATTAACTTAAATAGAAAAAAAATGAAACGACATACTTTAAAATTAGGATTACTAACATTAGGCATTTTTGGTTTTTCTTTAACAATGGCTGCGCAAGAAAAGAAAGCTCCAGACGCTAAAAAAATACTTAAGCGCATGGACGCAGATAAAGATGGTAAAATATCTTTAAAAGAATTTACAGGCGTTAAAAGAAAAAAAGAAGTTCCTGTAGAACGTTTAGAAAAACGATTTGCTAAAATGGACAAAAACCGTGATAATGTTGTTAATTATAAAGAGCTAAAAGCTTTTTTTGATGCTCCTAAAAAAGGAAAGAAAAAAAAGAAACACAAAAAACAGGATTAACAAAAAACAGGATTAACAAAAAAGGCTTAATGTAAATACATTAAGCCTTTTTTTATTTTTTATTTTTTAGCATCTTTAAATACATGGTTTCTACCTTGGCTCTAGCCCAGGGTGTGCGTCTTAAAAATTTTAAACTCGATTTTACCGATGGGTTATCTGTAAAACATCTAATTTTTATGCAATACCCCATATACTCCCAACCGTAATGATTTACGAGGTCGTTTATTATTTGCTCTAATGTAATACCGTGTAATGGGTTGTTTGGCTGAGATTCCATAAGTACCAGTAATTAACGTCTATTTCTGCCTCCGGCTTCTTTATTATTACGTTTAGGCTTTCTAGAGTTATTTGTGTTTTGCTTTGACTTACCGCCAGTGCCGTTTCTAGGGTTTCTTTTTTGCCTGTTTTGACCGGGTTTTATTGGTGCTGTAGATGCATTGGGATCTGGTTCGAAACCTTCTATAATTTCTTTAGGTATTTTTAAACCGACTAACTTTTCTATATCTCTAAGGTAGCTTGTTTCGTCGGCACTTACTAAAGACAAAGCCTCGCCTTTGGCTCCGGCACGCCCAGTACGCCCTATTCTATGCACATAATCTTCGGATATGTTTGGTAATTCGAAATTAACAACATGAGGTAATAAGGGAATATCTAATCCTCGAGCAGCAATATCGGTCGCTACCAAAACATTAATAGTGCCATTTTTAAAGCCTGCTAGTGCTTTTGTACGTGCTCCTTGACTTTTATTACCGTGTATTGCTGCTGCCGATATGCCAGATTTACCCATTTTCTCGCAAAGTTTATTGGCACCATGCTTGGTACGTGTAAATACCAACACTTGCTTCCAATTACCTTCGGATATTAATTTTATAATAAGTCCTGTTTTTAAACCTTTAGCGACACGGTATACTTTTTGCGTAATGGCGTCTACGGTACTATTGTCTGGTGTAACCTCTACCTGCCTTGGATTATTTAAAATACCGGTGGCAAGCTTTTTAATATCTTTAGAAAAGGTTGCAGAAAACATAAGGTTTTGACGCTTTTCTGGCATCGATTTTATAACACGCTCTATATCGCGTAAAAAACCCATATCTAACATTCTATCGGCCTCATCTAAAACAAAAATCTCGACACGTTTTAAAGATAACAAACCTTGGTTTTGTAAATCTAATAATCGCCCTGGCGTTGCCACTAAAATATCGACACCTTGCCTAATAGTTGCTACTTGAGGTTTTTGGTTAACACCACCAAAAATAACAGCACTGCGTAAGTTTAAAAATTCGCTATACTCCCTTACGTTGGCATAAACTTGCGCTGCAAGCTCGCGAGTTGGCGTTAATATTAAAGCACGGATTGGCTTATATTTTTCTTTTGGATTTTCTGATAATAAATGTAATAATGGTAATGTAAACCCTGCTGTTTTACCTGTTCCCGTTTGTGCCGATGCCAAGACATCGTCTCCTTCTATAATTAACGGAATGGCTTTTTGCTGTATTAAAGAGGGTTGTGTGTAACCTTTTTTGCTAATTGCTTTTAGCAAGGCTTCTGATAAGCCTAATGATTTGAATGACATATATGTTTTTTGGTAATACCCTTAAGGCAGTAGAGATAACCGATTGTATACAAAATAGAATATCTCTTATTTTGGCCAAAGGTAAGACTATTTTTTTTAGTAAATTTAAAGATGTTATTTTAGAATTTATTTCAAAAAAAAAGAGTAACTAAAAATAGTTACTCTTTACTTAGTAGCGGGAACTAGACTTGAACCTGTGAGCCCGACGAGCTACCTACTGCTCTATTCAAGTTAAACCGTTTAATGGTAATGCTAGTGCCAATAAATAAACCAGTTCTAAGCTCGAAGAACAATTTGGTAATTAAGAGCATAAAATAATATTAATAATTTTCCTGAATACCAACAAAGCAGAAATAGACTTAATAATTCAAAAATACTATTTACGATAAATTAACATAAGAGTCTTTTTATATAAGAAATTTCATATTACATTTGAAGCTTAATACATGTAAAAAATCTAAATAAAAATGAAAGTCTTATTGATCTTTTACGCTAAAAAAACTTGTTTGCGTATCAGTAACACTACTCAAGAAAACAATTAAGTGCCAGTCGGTAAAGAAATAATTGTGAATAAAGGAAGCTACCGTTTATATATAAATTGGAAGGGGATTATCAACCTTTATATGACTTGATGGACAGAAATACCCGTCGTGCTAATGATTTAGAAAATAGAATTATTTCAGCATACCCTGTAATCAGACAAAGAACTATTAATACATTTAACGCTTATGGCTATTAAACTAAAAAAAAATTAGTAACAATTCCTTTATTGGGGTTGTTACTCTTATTAACTGCTTGCCCCTCTGAAACTTCCTTTTGTGAAACACCATTAATTGAACGTCTAGATGACATTGTTATAACACCTGATAAACGCATATTTGCCTCAGGAGACACCATAAAAATAACAGTTAGTATTCCTTCAAAAATAAGTGATAACCAAGAAGCATATGACATTAATGCTTCTCTTGAGGTAAACCAATCCTTTAGATTTACAAACATTTCTGAATTACTTACTGGTAATACATATATGGTAACTAAGGGGCAACTCGTTAACTCTCAAATAATTTTAAGCTATTTTCAAAATACTGATAGTTATGAATTTGAATGTGAAATAACATTAAACCGCTTAGGTGATTATATGCAATTTGGAGATTTAGAGACTATAGGTTTTATAAAGGACAAAGATAACTGTGAGTTTCTACAAATACAAACAACAATCAAAGGTATTAATGAAGATGGATTTTACGAATTTACCGTACAATAAATAACAGCAAATCATATAAACAATTCCAATTATGAATAAATACTGTTTTCTTGCTCTGAGTCTATTATTATCATTTTGTGCATGTGAGCCGTCAAATGAAACTATTACCGATGAACCATTATTAGAGAATACTGTAACAGTCGATAGCAAAATTACTGGAGGCAATATTCTAAAAACATTTAGACTTACAGGACTGGGTACAGAATCGTTTGATATGCCTAGCCAGACAAACGCCAAATGGATTGCCTTAAGCCCTATTATCAATATAAGAAAAGCACCAGATGGTTCCCTGTTCTTTGAGGCTAATAAGGCCGCTAATGTACCAAAAATCATTGCAAATATTAAAGATAAAGGTGCTGACAACTTTATGCTAAAACCTCAAATTAGCTTTGAATTATTGGGGTTTGATTTTTGGGGAGATTTTCAAGCAAGTTCTGAGGAACAATGGCAAGAAATTGAAGCTTCTTTCAGAACATTGTTACTTGCCTATGCCGCTACCTCTGTAACAAACCCTGAAGTAAAAATATTATGTATCGGTAACGAATTGAGTCATTTTACACGATTACGCCCCAATTTTTTTAAGAGTATTGCTCAAGAAATAAAAAACTTATATCCAAATTTGAAGCTCACTTACGCTGCAAATTGGGATGAATATGAACACATTACCTTTTGGGATAGTGTCGATTATATAGGAATAAACCCATATTTTCCTCTGGTAAACAAAGCAACTCCATCTGTAGCTGATATTCAAAATGCCTATAAGTCTATAAAGACGAAACTATCCAATCTGTCGGCAACACATAATAAACCAATTCTGTTTACAGAATATGGTTTTAGAAGTATTGATTTTGCTGCTTGGAAAGCATGGGAATTACCCGAGTTCATTACCAATCAAAGTGCTTACAATCCAGATGTTCAATCAAACGGATATCAAGCCTTTTTTAATACATTCTGGAAAGAAAAATGGGTAGCTGGTGGTTTTTTCTGGGTGTGGGAGATCGTGCCTCAAGCAGATATTGATAACGGACTTGAATCGAATTATCTAAATAGCGACTGGACTATCAACTATAAACCTGTGCTAGATGTTATTAAATTCAATTATTTGAATTAGATTTTTCGTCTACAATCTTTTTATTTTATTGTTTAACTCAATAGTCTTAACAACAAAGAAACATGATGCTTTCTTATTGTAGACAAACATATCTTTGCGTTAAAAGCATTTAGAACCCAATTTAGAGGAGTAATAAATGTAGAATTCTCCCTCTTTAGATTAACTCGAATTTTTGCCTAAACACAACTTTTGGCCTTAATCGCAATAAATCCTTGACTTTATTTCAAAAAAAAAGAGTAACTATTTCTAGTTACTCTTTGCTTAGTAGCGGGAACTGGACTCGAACCAGTGACCTTCGGGTTATGAGCCCGACGAGCTACCTACTGCTCTATCCCGCGATATAAAACCCTTATAACAAACTTAGCTTTTAACTTTCGGATCATAAAACCGACCTTGTTGTTGCGGACTGCAAATATACAATACTTTATCAGTTTATACAAACTTATTTTAACAAAAAATTACTGTTC
>CALHCQ010000176.1 GCA_937936645.1 uncultured Algibacter sp. | reverse complement strand
GCTACTGTAGAAAATGGCGAATTTGAATTCGAATTTATTGTGCCAAAAGACATTCGTATACCGGTAGGTTTAGGAAAAGTTAGTTTCTATTCTCAAGACAACGATTTAAATTTTAATCGTGCTGGTGCAGATGTTAATAATGTTAGAATAGGTGGTGTAAATCAAGATGCCGAAGAAGATAATATAGGTCCTGTCGTTTCTTTGTTTATGAACGATGAAAATTTTGTTTCTGGCGGAATAACAAACCAATCGCCAACGCTTTTAGTTAAATTAGAAGATGCCAATGGTATAAATACCTCTAGTGGTATAGGACACGATATTATTGCTGTTTTAGATGGCGATGAAGAAAATCCTTTTGTTTTAAATGATTTTTATGAAACGGAATTAGATAGTTTTCAGCGTGGTTCTATTAGTTTTCCATTTAGTAATTTAGAACCAGGTTTACATACCTTATCTGTTAGAGCCTGGGATGTTTATAACAACTCTTCCGTATCACAAATACAATTTGTTGTATTTAACGAAAACGAAAATTTAGTAATAGAAAATGTGCTTAATTACCCAAACCCCTTTGTTAATTATACAGAATTTTGGTTTAATCACAATAGTTCGACTCCATTAGACGTTCTAGTACAAGTGTTCACTGTTTCAGGTAAATTGGTAAGAACTTTAAGGGGGCAAACAGCAAGCGGTACAACACCTAGCTCATTGTCTAGAGATATTGTTTGGGATGGTAGAGATGATTTTGGAGATAAAATAGGTAAAGGTGTTTATGTTTACAAATTAACCGTAGAATCTCCCGCTCTAAATAAAAAAGTTGAGAAGATTGAGAAATTAGTCATATTATAAAAATTATATTAGCATTAAAATTTAACACATGAATAATAAAATAGTACTATTAATTGTGATGATTTGTCTATTTGGACATGTAAATGGACAAACCACTACTATTGTGCCTTCAGATAACGATACTAGAGTTATAACCACAGGTATTCCATTTACACTAATTGCTCCAGATGCCAGAGCGGCAGCATTAGGAGACATGGGGGTAGCAACCTCTGTAGATGGATTTTCTCAACAATGGAATCCTTCTAAATATGCGTTTTCAGAAACCAAATCTGGTATTGCAGTAAGTTATACGCCATTTTTAAGAGAATTGGTAGACGATATATTTTTAGGAAACGTAACCTACTTTAATCGTTTGGACGAGCGTAGCGCCATAGGGGCAAGTTTAAAATATTTTTCTTTAGGAGAAATAGAGTTTAGAGATAGAGAAAATGATCCAGGCACTACGCAAAAACCTAACGAGTTTTCTATAGATGCATCTTATGCCTTAAAATTAACAGACCAATTCTCTATGTCTGTTGCTATGCGTTTTTTAAGATCAGATTTAAGATTAAATACAGGACTTAACAATGCTGAAGCCGCAAATACATTTGGAGTCGATATTTCTGGTTTTTACCAAAGTGAAGAGCAGGCTTATAAAGATTTTAATGGCCGTTGGAGAGGTGGTTTTGCAATACAAAATGTAGGGCCAAAGTTTAGATACGATGATGATGGCACAGAAAACTTCCAACCAACGACATTACGTTTAGGGGGTGGATTCGATTTTATTTTTGACGATTACAACAAATTATCTGTAACCGCCGAAGTTGCAAAACTTTTAGTACCAACACCGCCAATTACAGGAATAGAAACAAACTTTACAGATAATAACGGAAACGGTGTTTTTGATGAAGGTGACGATATAGGAGAACGTGTTGTAGGAGCAGAGCCTCAAATTATTTCAGGGCGTTCATCAGATGTTGGTTTTTTACCAGGCGTGTTTCAATCTTTTGGTGATGCCCCAGGAGGATTTAGAGAAGAGTTGCAAGAATTTACATGGGCTTTAGGTGCCGAGTATCTTTATCAAGATGCATTTGCTTTTAGAGCTGGATATTTTAATGAGTCGGAAGAAAAAGGGTTTAGAAAATTTTTAGCAATTGGTGCAGGTTTCAAATACAATGTTGTAAATCTAGACATGTCTTATTTGTTTTCAACAGCAAAAACTCAAAACCCATTAGAAGGAACTTTGCGTTTTTCACTTACTTTTAATATTGGAGCAGGTACTTATAACGAATACTAGTAAAATACTTAGAAAAGTATAAAAAAGTCATTAATATACGTATTAATGACTTTTTTTTGTAGCCTATTACATGTATTATTTATTAACAAGAGGCTAGCAGATTTTCAAAAACTCAATATTTTTTATAAAAAAATAACAATTAATTAAAAGACATCAAAAAACACGTTTTTTTCATATTTTTTTTACTTTAATCGAAATGGGTTTTTGCAATAACTTACAATGTGTTACTTTTGTGTTTAGCATAATAAAAACATAATTCAAGTCGATGCAAAAAATCACAAAAGAGGTTTACCTAAAATGGTACGAAGACATGTTGTTCTGGAGAAAGTTTGAAGATAAACTTGCTGCCGTATACATTCAACAAAAAGTTAGAGGGTTTCTTCATTTATATAATGGTCAAGAAGCAGTATTAGCAGGCGCTTTACATGCTATGGATTTGACTAAAGATAAAATGATAACGGCTTATCGTAATCACGTACAACCAATAGGTATGGGTGTAGATCCAAAACGTGTTATGGCAGAATTATTTGGTAAAGTTACTGGTACCTCTAAAGGTATGGGTGGTTCTATGCATATTTTTTCTAAAGAGCACCGTTTTTATGGAGGTCACGGTATTGTAGGTGGTCAAATTCCATTAGGAGCAGGTATTGCTTTTGGAGATAAATATCATGATGTTGATGGTGTTACATTATGTTGTTTTGGAGACGGAGCAGCAAGACAAGGTTCGTTACACGAAACTTTTAACTTAGCTATGTTATGGAATTTACCAGTTGTTTTTGTTTGCGAAAACAATGGTTACGCCATGGGTACATCTGTAGAAAGAACAGCCAACCATACAGAAATATGGAAATTAGGTTTAGGATATGATATGCCTTGCGGACCTGTAGATGGTATGAACCCTGTAAAAGTTGCCGAAGCATTCGATGAAGCAATAAAAAGAGCTAGAAGTGGTGGTGGACCAACATTTTTAGAATTAAAAACATACCGTTATAGAGGACACTCTATGAGTGATGCACAGCATTATAGAACTAAAGACGAAGTAGCAGAATATAAGAAAATAGATCCTATTACGCAAGTAAAAGATATTATCCTTACAGAGAAATATGCTACAGAAGACGCGATAAAAGAAATAGATAAGCGTGTTAAAGAAAGAGTTGCAGAATGTGAGAAATTTGCAGAAGAATCTCCATTCCCAGAAAAGCAACAGTTATACGATATGGTATACGAACAAGAAGATTTCCCATTTATACAACACAAAATATAAGCAATGGCTATAGTAGTAAATATGCCGCGTTTAAGCGACACCATGGAAGAAGGTACTGTTGCTGCTTGGTTAAAGCAAGTAGGCGACAAAATTGAAGAAGGCGATATTTTAGCTGAAATTGAAACAGATAAAGCTACAATGGAGTTCGAGTCTTTTAACGAAGGCACATTACTTCATATAGGAGTACAAGAAGGAGAGACAACAAAAGTGGATCAACTTCTAGCAATAATAGGAGATGAAGGCGAAGATATCTCTGCATTATTAAATGGAGATACAGCAACAGAAGCTCCTGAAGAAACAGCCGAGCCTGTAGCCGAACAAGCCGCAGCAACAACAGAAGCTGCACCACTACCAGAAGGTGTTATTGTTGTTACCATGCCGCGTTTAAGTGATACCATGGAGGAAGGTACTGTTGCTACTTGGTTAAAGAAAGTAGGAGATGTTGTAGAAGAAGGTGATATTTTAGCTGAAATTGAGACAGATAAAGCTACAATGGAGTTCGAGTCTTTTCAGTCTGGTACTTTATTACATGTTGGTTTGCAAGAAGGCGATTCTGCAAAAGTAGATGCTTTATTGGCTATTATTGGCCCAGCAGGTACAGATGTATCTAATGTAGCTAGTAACTTTTCTACATCTGCAGCGGCTACAACCGAAGCTCCAAAAGCAGACGTTAAAAAAGATGTTGCTAAGCCTGCACAAGCTGCAAAAGCACCAGCAGCTAAGAAAAGTAAACCAGCACCAACACCTGTTACAGAAAATGGACGTGTTTATGTATCTCCTCTAGCAAAGAAGTTAGCAGAAGAAAAAGGTATAAACTTAACTAAAATACAAGGTTCTGGTGAGAACGGACGTATTGTTAAGCGTGATATAGAAAACTATGAACCTGCAGTTGCTGGTTTAGGTAAATTTGTACCAACAGGACAAGAAGATTTTGAAGAAGTACCTAACTCGCAAATGCGTAAAGCTATTGCTAAGGCTTTAACAAATTCAAAATTCTCTGCACCACATTATTACTTAAGCGTAGAGTTTGATATGGAAAACGCTATAGCTTTCCGTAAACAATTTAACTCTATACCAGATACAAAAATATCTTACAACGATATGATTGTTAAAGCTTGTGCTTTAGCATTAAAACAGCACCCACAAGTAAATTCACAATGGTATGCAGATAAAATGCGCTTAAATAACCATGTGCATATTGGTGTTGCAGTTGCTGTACCAGACGGTTTAGTTGTACCTGTAGTAAAGTTTGCTAACGAGCAGTCTTTACCTCAAATAGGTGCAGATGTTAGAGAATTAGCAGGAAAAGCTAGAAACAAAAAGCTAACACCAAGCGATATGGATGGTAGTACATTTACAGTTTCTAATTTGGGTATGTTTGGTATAGATAC
>CALHCQ010000175.1 GCA_937936645.1 uncultured Algibacter sp. | reverse complement strand
TAACAATTATACGTAATGTGCGTTTACTAATTCTATAACACTTTCTACCGTTGGCATTTTAGATACTCTAACATCATCAAAGTGCTTTCTAGCTTCTTTAGCTGTTGTTTCTCCTATACAAAAAGCAATAGCATTGCTGTGGTTTTCTTTTAAGTAACTTTGTACGGTAGACGGGCTGTAAAACATAACAGATTCTATTGTACTGTCTGCCTCTACGCTATTAAACCTAGTTTGGTAGGCTTCTATTTCTGTTACATTTATATGATTTTCTTCTAATATGTTAGGAAGTTCGTCTAGTCTTATATTACTACAAAAATAGGTGGCTTCTGTACCGTCTATAAACTCGGTAAGGTATTCTGCAAGTTTTTTAGAGTTGTTCTCGAAGTGTGTTACTTTGCCTATTTTCTTTTCTATAAGGCGTTTTGTTCTTCGCCCTACGCAATAAATATTTTTAAACTGTAATTCTGCTGCAGAGTAATTGGTAACCAAAGACTCTACGGCATTTTGACTTGTTATAATAACGTTTTTTATTTCGTTTTTTAATAATCGTGGGTGAATTCTGTTCAGGCTAATTTTAATAAAATCGGAACTTTTTACAGCAACATTTTCATGAAATAAAGCGCGTTGCGTGTCGGTTAAGTTTTTTGTAGATAAAACTTTGGTTACTTTATTAGAGTACTTAATTTTATCCATTAGTCGTTTGCCGCCACGTTCTATAATAAAATCGGCGCAAAATTGCGCCATATCGTGGTGCGATCCTAATTTTTTTACTCGAGATACTTCTATTTTTTTAGATCCATCTTCGCTTAAAAGTACGCCTTTAAAAGTTATTTCTTCATCTTTTATAAAGGCAATAGCACCAATTGGCGCGGTACAGCCACCTTCTAATTTATTTAAAAATTCGCGTTCTATGGTGGTGCAAATTTCTGTTTCTTTATGGTTAATTTCGCTTAAAATAGCTCTAGTTTCCTCGTCCTCTTCTAGTGCAGTAATCATAATAGCGCCTTGTGCAGGAGCAGGAATCATCCAATCTAAATTTATAGCTTCCTCGGGTCTAATACCAATACGGCCAATACCCGCAGCTGCAAAAATAGCACCATTCCAGTCTTCATTTTTTTCTAGTTTCTCTAAACGTAAATTTACATTACCACGTAAGTCTACAATGGTATGTGTAGGAAATCTATTTAGCCACTGTGCACGTCTACGTAAACTACCTGTAGCAATTACAGCCTCTCTAGAGCCTAAAAACTCTTCATTTTTTTTAAACACCAAGGTGTCTTTTACATTGCCACGTTTTAATACAGCAGCTTGCACAATACCTTTTGGTAATAAGGTAGGCACATCTTTTAAAGAGTGTACGGCAATATCTATATCGTTGTTAAGCATGGCAACATCCAGAGTCTTAGTAAAGATACCCGTTATGCCAAGTTCGTAAAGTGGTTTGTCTAGTACAATATCGCCTGTAGATTTTACAGGTACTAGAGTTGTTTTATGCCCTAATTCTTCTAATTGGCTTTGTACTATTTTGGCTTGCCATAATGCTAATTCACTATCGCGTGTACCAATTCTTATTGTTTTAGACATTTTTTGATTTAGATTCTAACTGAAACACTTGTTTTATAAGTTCTAGACTATCGTTTGTTGATACATTATCATCTTTAAGATGATGTGCAAAATGATTCGTTATTTTTTGAATGATGTTGTTGCTAATTAATTCGGCTTGCGCTTCATTAAAATTAGATAATTTTTTTCTTTGCGTATCTAATTCTGCCGATGCAAAGTGGGTTAACTTATTTTTTAATGCTTTAATAGTTGGTGCAAACTTTCTCGTTTCCAGCCAGCTATTAAATTCATTATTTACCTCTTCTATAATTTCTTCTGCTAAAGGAATATCTTTTTTTCTGCGTTCTAGTGTTTTATCTGTTATTCTAGATAAATCGTCTAGATGTACTAGCGTAACATTGTCTAACTCCTCTACGTTTTCGTTTACATTTTTAGGAATAGATAAATCTAAAATTAAAAGTGGTTTTTTAGTTTGTATAATATGTTTGTCTATCGTAGGGCGTTGAGCACCAGTAGCAACCACCAATATGTTAGATTTACTTATTTCTTCTTGTAAATTAGCATAATCTTTAACTATTAAATTAAATTTACCCGCAATTTTTTCGGCCTTATCTTTAGTTCTATTAATTAAAGTTATATGCTCGTTTTTCGTGTGTTTTACTAAATTTTCGCAGGTGTTTCTTCCTATTTTTCCTGTGCCAAAAAGTAAAATATTTTTATCAGATACGTTTTCTACACTGTTAAAAATATACTGCACAGATGCAAATGATACCGATGTTGCTCCAGAAGATATTTCGGTTTCATTCTTTATACGTTTACTAGCTTGTATTACCGCGTTGATTAATCGATCTAGAAACGGATTTAATAGTTGAAATTTTCTAGATAATTTTGTGCTAGCCTTTAACTGACTTATAATTTCGAAATCGCCAAGAATTTGGCTGTCCAATCCAGAACCTACACGAAACATGTGCGAAACTGCTTTTTTACTTTTGTATACAAAAGCAACTTCTTGAAACTCCTCTACCGTTCCTTTTGTGTTGTTACAAAGTAATTTTATAAGCTGAAAAGGGTGTTGGGCAAAACCGTATATTTCTGTTCTATTACAGGTCGATGTTACCACCAAACTTTCTACACCTTCTTCCTTGGCCTGGTTTAAAAGTGTCTTTTTACCAGTATCGTCTAAACTAAAACGTCCTCTAATATCTGCATCGGCTTTTTTGTAACTTAAACCTATGGCATAAAAAGAGTTGCTTCTTGTAATATTAGACTTTTGCATGTTTGCGCTTAAAATGAGATAGCAAATCTACAAGGTTACATGTGTTTAAAAATAACGCTAAAAGAACTTTTAATATCGTTTTTTGTTTTTTGGTTGTTTTTTTATTGATTGAAGTCAGAATATTCTATTTTTGTAGTAATAACAATGTGTTTTTACTCTTTTATGTAGAATGATTCTAAATAAAATAATTCAAAATAGTTAAAAAATGGATAAAGAAAATAACGCTATAAGTACTTTTAACGAAACCAAAGTAGACGACGGTGTTTTGGTTTTTGCCTTAAAAAACGACAGCGCCAAGGTGCAGTCTGTAGCTAAGGCTGTAGAGAGCGATTACATTCAATTTCATTTTTGTGTTAAAGGCGCTAGCCGTTTTATTTTTAACGAAGGCCGTTATACTTTAAATATTTTAGAAGAAAACTCGCTGCTGCTTTATAACCCTAAACGCGAGTTGCCTATTAATTTACATGTAGACCCTAACTCTTGGATTATTTCTGTTCTAATATCCATAAAAAAGTTTCATGGTCTTTTTTCTCAAGAAGCGGGATATATTACATTTTTAAGTGAAGATAATAAGGATAAAAAATATTATAAAGATGGGGTTATATCGCCGTCTATGGCCATTGTATTAAACCAACTTATAAATTTTAATTTAAACAATTCTATAAAACATTTGTATTTTAAAGCCAAAGCCTACGAGTTGTTAAGTTTGTATTTTAATAGAAGTGAAGATGCCGATATAGAGCAGTGCCCGTTTTTGGTAGACGAGACCAATGTTATAAAAATACGCAAGGCCAAAGATATTATTATATCTAAAATGGCCGCGCCACCAACATTGCAAGAATTGGCCGACGAGATTGGTTTAAGCCTTAAAAAGTTAAAGGAAGGTTTTAAACAAATTTACGGCGATTCTGTTTTTAGCTTTCTATTCGATTATAAAATGGAAGTTGCAAGAAAACTTTTAGAAGCAGGAAACGATAACGTAAACGAAGTAGGGCACAAGGTTGGTTACAGTACCTCCAGCCATTTTATAGCCGCATTTAAGAAAAAGTATGGTACAACGCCAAAAAAATACGTTATGTCCTTAACAAGCTAGTCCTATTGTAAGTTTAACTTTGTTTATTCTACTAAATAAGTGTAACATTTAAAATTAAGTCCCATGAAATTTTTAACACCAGAAATAGCAGCTTTATCGCGTGTAGCCAACACTAAATCTTTAGCAAGAACAAATATGTCTTGTGGTATTTTTCAAGATTGCGATTATACCGAAAAGCGCCCAAAATTATATCACGCACAAAAATTAGAGAAAGGGCGTTTATAATTCTTTATATTCTAATATGATGATTAGATTTTCTATCGTATTTTTGTATTATGAAGAAAGGCATATTACTTGTAAACCTTGGATCGCCAGATAGTCCAAGCCCAAAAGACGTTAAGAAATATTTAGGAGAGTTTTTAATGGACGAGCGTGTTATAGATCTTCCTTTAATAGCACGAACAGCTCTTGTAAAAGGTATTATTTTAAACACAAGACCTAAAAAATCGGCCGAAGCCTATCAAAAAATTTGGTGGGACGAGGGATCTCCATTAATAGTTATATCACAACGGTTACAGCAAAAAATACAGGAGCAAATTCATGTACCAGTAGAACTGGCTATGCGTTACTGAAGTATGTCTATTAAAAAGGGCTTACAAGCCTTGGTAGATAAAGGTGTAGACGATGTCCTTTTATTCCCTTTGTATCCGCAATTTGCCATGGCTACAACAGAAACCATAACTGTTTTAGCAGAAGAGTTGCGCCAAGAGTTTTTTCCTCATTTAAATATCGAGTCTGTACCCGCATTTTATAACAAACCCGATTATATAGCTGTTTTAGCAAATTCTATAAAAAAGCATTTAGAAGATAAGAATTACGACCATTTATTATTTTCGTACCATGGTGTGCCCGAGCGACATATTCGTAAGAGTGATGTTACAAAAAAGCATTGTAAAATGGATAAAAGTTGTTGTGTAACCGCTAGTAAAGCTCATGAGTTTTGCTACAAGCACCAATGTTTAGAGGTAACACGTTTAGTGGGCGAAAAATTAAATTTAGACCCTAGTACTTTTTCAACCTCCTTTCAATCACGTTTAGGTTTCGACCCGTGGTTACAGCCCTATACCGATCGTACAATTGAGCGTCTTGGGAAAGAAGGTACAAAAAACATGGCTATTGTAACCCCTGCTTTTGTTAGCGACTGTCTTGAAACATTAGAAGAAATAGCGATGGAAGGCCAAGAGCTATTTCATGAAGTTGGCGGTAAAGATTTTACAACCATTCCTTGTTTAAATGATGATGCCGAGTTTGTAGATTTGCTGTCTAAATGGATTACAAACTGGGTAAACAAAACAGCTGTAAATAGCTAAACAATGGAGTATTACGGCTATATAAAATCGTTTCATCTTATTTTTGTAATTACTTGGTTTGCTGGTTTGTTTTACGTGCCAAGGTTGTTTGTATACCAAATAGAAGCTTTTTATAAACCTAGTCCAGAAAAAGAAATTTTGGGTAAGCAATTA
>CALHCQ010000174.1 GCA_937936645.1 uncultured Algibacter sp. | reverse complement strand
TGCAGACGGCATCTCTATGATAATTAGACAAACCATTTTACAATTAAAAACTCCAGACGACATGCGTGGTCGTGTATCGTCTGTTAATTCTATGTTTGTAGGCTCTTCGAACGAGCTTGGTGCTTTTGAAAGTGGCTTAGCAGCCAAACTAATGGGACCTGTAGCTGCCGTTATTTTTGGGGGCTCAATGACCCTAATTACGGTTTGTGTAATTGGCATAAAAAACCCAACCTTAAGACACCTAGATTTAACAAAAGATATAGAAGAAAGCAATAAAGAAATAGCCTAAGTTATTTTACAAAGAGCTTAATCTATAAGTATAAAACAAAAACACCTTTCACAAATTTGTAAAGGTGTTTTTGTTTTATATGATACGCTAATTATTATTTAAATAAATTTTAAAAAGGCTTTAAATTTTATTTACTGCGTCTCGTATAATTTTAGAAATAAGCTCTGGACGTTCTTCTTGTATAAAATGCTTAGCATCTATAAGATGAATGTTTTCTGGGCTTATATTTAAATCTTTTATAACACGTGTACTTTGTGGATTCCATTTTAAAAAATCGTCATTTTTACCCCATACTACGGTTATAGGTATATTAATTTTAAATAAAGTCGCTTTGTAGTTTTTTAACTTATTACAGGTTTGCGTAAAAAAGTAATACATCGCTTTTGTTTTACCCTCGGACAGCGGTTTTTTGTAGCCCTCTATATCGGTTTTAGTCAACGTGTTTTCTGTCATTCCAGATTTAAACAAGCCTTTTAACATCATGTTATTTGTAATACTACTTCTATAGCTCCACATGGCTGTTTTTGCTAACACACCTTCTTCAAATCGAATTGGAGGGTCGAATCCTTCCTCATAAATAATAGTGTTTAAAATAACAAGATTTTTTATTTTATTAGGTGCTAACTCGAACAACTCCCAGGTCCATAAGCCACCTGCATCGTGCATAACATGTGTCCAATTTTCTATTTTTAAATGGTTCATTAAAGCTAATAAACGCTTGGCATGGTTTTCTTCGGAATAAATGTCGTAGCCTTCTGGCGAATCGCTAGAGCCAAAACCTAACATATCTGGTACAATAACACGGTGTGTTTTTGCTAGGCTGTCTATCATATTTCTGTATAACCAACCAGATGTGGGTACGCCGTGTAATAAAACAATAACATCGCCTTTGCCTTGGTCTATATATTTTATATTTCCAGATGCCGATTTAAATGTTTTTTGCTGTGCTCTAAAGTTAGAATAGCTCATGGTGGACTTTGTATTTATAGTTTTTTTATGTGATTTACAGGCCGTAAACCCTACAAGCACAAAGAGTAGAATGTATATTTTTTTCATAATTTAAATAACTATGTGTTAAAGTTACTCAAATTTTTCTAAATGTAACTGTTCTCCGTCAAAAACACCGTAAGTATAGTAGGTAATCCAGTCTCCTAAATTAATATAATGGGATGTATTATTGTTTAAATGAATGTCTAGAGGTAAGTGCCTATGCCCAAAAACAAAAAAATCGCGATGTTTTGTTTCTAACTTACGTTTGCAATATTGCACAAGCCATTCGTTTTCTTCACCAAGAAAAATAGCATCGTCGTCGCCAGATATCATTTTATTTTTTACCGACAAATAATGTGCTACTTGCATACCTATATCGGGGTGCCCCCATTTAAACAACCACTTAAATACAGAACTGGTTAATACTTTTTTTAAGCGTTTGTAACCTTTGTCGCCGGGGCCTAAGCCATCGCCATGACCAATAAAAAAGGTTTTGTTGTTAAATACAAATTCTTTGGGTTTGTGATATACGGGAATACCTAATTCTTCTTCGAAGTAACCATTCATCCACAGGTCGTGGTTGCCTACAAAATAATGTATGGGTATGCCGGCATCGGACAGCTCGGCTAGTTTACCTAGGGTACGGGTAAAGCCTTTTGGAACTACGGTTTTATACTCGAACCAGAAATCGAAAAGATCGCCTAGTATAAAAATGGCTGCAGCGTCTTTTTTTATGTGATCTAGCCAGGCTACAAATTTTTTTTCGCGTGGTCTTGATGCTTCTGGTGTTGGCGCTCCCAAATGATTATCTGAAGCGAAATATATTTTTTTTCCTGTTGGGATGTGCATCTGGCAAATATAATGCTTTTAAGGACTTATTGTTTATAAATAAACGGGAACGCTTTTTACTTATTACTGTTCTTGGCGGGTGGTTGTGTTAGGGATTGCAATGGAAATCCTTTTGCTTTTTTTGCAAAAGATTGTAGTGTAAAGCCCGACCTTTTTATTGTTTAGCGCAGCGGTACAATAAAAAGGGAACACCCAAAAGTTATATAAATTTGGTTTCTACTATGTTTATAAAGCGTTCTTCTACGTCTTCTTTACCTTCCCAATTGTTGTAATCTGGTTTTACGATGTGGGTTATTAAATGTTGGGCTTCGGTAAAGGTTTGTATGGTATTTAATTGAGATATAACACGGTCGTAATCGGTACTTTCGCCATCGAATAGGTGTTTTACAAAGGCTATCTTATCGTTTAAGCCTATGTTTAAACGTTTGGTATTTATAATATCGTTTATAGATTTTTTTTCTGAGACTTCTTCGGTTTGGGTTTTGGCAATAGGCTCGAAAACAGGAAGCTCCTTAGCCTCTATGTCCTGAGTTTTAATTGGAGGTGCTACCTTTGGTTGCTCTTGCTTAACAGCATTTAGTTCTGTATTTACAGCTGGTGCTTCTTGCGGTACTGGCACTGGTGTAACCTCTTTTTTTATAGGATTTGTTAAAGGCGCTGCTAGAGGTGACTCTGGCTCTCGCTCTTGCGTAGTATTTGTTATGGTTTCTACCTTTGTGCTATTACTTAATTTATTATTAAAGGTAACGTCTAGGACACTAAATAATGAAGATGGGTTGGCGGTTTCTTGAACCTGGTCGTCTAAGTTTTCGTTTAAAAACTTTAAAATAGATAGTTTTTCGAATAACTCTTTAGCTTCGGTATGCATTTTTACAACATCTTCTTTTCCTTTTAATTTAAGAATGCGATGTGCGATACTTACCAGCTCGGACTCTAACTTCTTTTTCATTATTTTTTATTTTAAATTAATGCTGCTTAAATTTTTTGTTTTTAATAAATTTACATCCGCATAGACTAGAATGTTTCATTTATTTTTGTTCTAGTGTTAAAATTACAAAATGTTTCTTGAAAATACAGTAAATCATAAAGAACAATTTGGATGGATAGAAGTTATTTGTGGCTCTATGTTTTCTGGAAAGACCGAAGAATTAATTAGAAGGCTTAAGCGTGCCCAGTTTGCCAAACAGCGTGTGGAAATTTTTAAGCCTGCCATAGATACACGTTATGACCAAGATATGGTCGTGTCTCACGATGCCAACCAAATTAGGTCTACACCGGTTCCTGCTGCTGCAAATATTCCTATTTTAGCCGACGGATGTGATGTGGTTGGTATAGACGAAGCTCAGTTTTTTGATGATGAAATTGTACGCGTTTGTAACCAATTAGCGAACAAAGGAGTACGTGTTATTGTTGCTGGCTTAGACATGGATTTTAAAGGCAATCCTTTTGGACCAATGCCCAACCTAATGGCCACAGCAGAGTATGTTACTAAGGTACATGCTGTTTGTACAAAAACAGGAAACTTGGCACAATACAGCCACCGTAAAAACGATAATGAAAGCCTTGTGCTTTTAGGCGAAAATGACGAATACGAACCTTTAAGTAGGGCTGCTTACTACAAAGCAACACATCACTTAAAATAACTAACAAATAAGAACCATACTCTAATGCTAAAAGCTAAAGAGACTGTACTAGAAATAGATTTAAAAGCTTTAAAACACAATTTTAACTATTTAAAATCTAGACTTAAAACAGACACCCATTTTTTGGCTGTTGTAAAAGCTTTTACTTACGGTAATGAGGCTGCTGCTATAGCAAATTGTTTACAAGATTTGGGCGCCAATTATTTTGCTGTTGCTTATACCAACGAAGGCGTTGCTTTAAGAAATGCGGGCATTACAAAACCTATTTTGGTGTTACACCCACAGGCTGTAAATTTTAATACCATAATTAAATACCAGTTAGAGCCTAGTATTTATAGCTCTAAAATTTTACATGATTTTCTATTGGTTACAAAACAGCAAAAAACAAGTAACTACCCCATACATCTTAAATTTAATACAGGCTTAAATAGGTTAGGCTTTATAGCGCACGAATTAAAGGATTTATTACATATTTTAAAAAGAAGTAAAAATGTTAAAGCTAAATCTATCTTTTCGCACTTAGCAGCTAGCGAAGATTTAAACGAAAAAGAATTTACGCTAGAACAAATAGCGCGATTTAAGTCTATAAGTCATGAATTTGAAAATATTATGGGCTACCAACCTATAAAGCATTTGTGTAATACCTCTGGCGTTTTAAATTATCCCGAAGCTCAATTTAACATGGTAAGGTGTGGTATTGGGTTGTATGGTTTTGGTAACTCGGCACTAGAGAATAAAAATTTAATTCCTGTTGGACGTTTAAAAACTATAATATCGCAAATACATACTTTAAACGCTGGCGATACCATTGGTTATAATAGAGCTTACACTTGTACCCAAAACCAAAGAATAGCAACATTACCTATTGGCCATGCCGATGGCATAGGCAGGCCTTATGGAAACGGAAAGGGTTATGTAACAATAAACGGAAGAAAAGCACCAACTGTAGGAAACGTATGCATGGATATGATTATGGTAAATGTAACCCATATAAATTGTAACGAAGGCGACGAGGTTATTATTTTTGATACCCAAAACACTGCAGAGCAATTAGCTAATACTGCAAATACAATATCTTACGAGCTTATAACAGGTATCTCGCAACGTGTTAAACGCGTTATTTTAAACTAAAAAATTGTAAAAAACCCAAAAATTCGACCAACAGTGAGAATCTACAACAAATAATAATATTTTTTTATCTACATTTGGAAATATTAATACTAACCTAAAACAAATTAATTATGTTAAAAGAGTTTAAAGAGTTTATTACTGGCGGTAATGTTATAGAATTTGCCGTAGCAGTAATTATGGCAGGTGCAATTGGTGCAGTTGTAACAGGATTTGTTAACAATATTGTTATGCCTTTTGTTGGTCACTTTACAGGTGGTGTAGACTTTGCAGACAAAAAAATAATCTTAGACGATGCTGTTTTAGATGCGGCTGGAAAAGTAACAACACCAGAAAATGCAATTATGTATGGTGCTTGGATTAACACTATTATCAACTTAATAATAGTTGGTTTTGTAATGTTTATTATTGTAAAAGCATACAACAAAACAAAAAAGCCAGTAGAAGAGCCAGCTCCAGCAGGACCATCTCAAGAAGATTTACTTGCAGAAATCAGAGACTTATTAAAGAAATAACAATCTGTTAAATATATAACAACATGTTATTTGTTGTTAAAAAGCCCTTGTTTTTATAAAATGAGGGCTTTTTTTAATTTATAAATTAGAATTTATATCTAATTTTGTAAAGCAATAATATTTATAAAAATAATAAAGATGAAAATAGCTGTAGTTGGAGCCACTGGTATGGTTGGTGAAGTAATGTTAAAAGTATTAGCCGAACGTAATTTTCCTATTACCGAATTATTATTGGTAGCTTCGGAAAGATCTGTTGGAAAAAAACTAACCTACAAAAATGAAGAGCACACTGTTATTGGTTTAGCAGATGCTGTAGCTGCAAAGCCAGATATCGCAATCTTTTCTGCAGGTGGTGATACCTCTGTAGAATGGGCACCAAAATTTGCTGCAGCAGGAACTACTGTGGTAGACAACTCGTCTGCTTGGAGAATGGATCCAACAAAAAAATTAATTGTTCCAGAAATTAATGCGAACGAGCTAACTAAAGAAGATAAAATTATAGCAAACCCAAACTGCTCTACCATACAAATGGTTATGGCATTAGCACCTTTACACGAAGCATACAAAATGAAACGTATTGTTGTTTCTACATACCAATCGGTATCTGGAACAGGTGTAAAAGCAGTACAACAACTAGAAAACGAAATTGCTGGTATAGAAGGCGAAATGGCTTACCCTTATCCTATTGGAAGAAATGCATTACCACATTGTGATGTATTTATGGAAAATGGATATACAAAGGAAGAAATGAAGCTGGCTAGAGAACCACAAAAAATATTTAACGACCGTACATTCTCTGTTAGCGCAACAGCGGTTAGAATACCAACTGCAGGTGGGCACTCGGAGTCTGTAAATGTTGAATTCGAAAAAGATTTTGATTTAGCAGATGTGCGTAAAATGCTAAGCGAAACTCCTGGTGTTGTATTACAAGATAACACAGATACAAATACATACCCAATGCCTATATACGCACACGACAAAGACGAGGTGTTTGTAGGTCGTTTACGTAGAGACGAAACACAACCTAATACACTAAACATGTGGATTGTGGCAGATAATTTACGTAAAGGAGC
>CALHCQ010000173.1 GCA_937936645.1 uncultured Algibacter sp. | reverse complement strand
TATTTGCATCTTATTAAAAAATAGAACAATGCAAGACGGTTTATACGCAAAATTTAATACTACAAAAGGCGAAATTATTGTCGCTTTAGAATACAAAAAAACACCAGGTACAGTAGGTAACTTTGTAGCTTTAGCAGAAGGTAACATGGAAAACTCGGCAAAACCTCAAGGAACACCTTATTACGACGGGTTAAAGTTTCATAGAGTTATACCAGATTTCATGATACAAGGTGGTTGCCCACAAGGTACAGGTACAGGGAACCCTGGTTATAAATTTGATGACGAAATTCATCCAGATTTAAAGCACGATGGCCCAGGTGTATTATCTATGGCAAATGCAGGACCAGGAACTAACGGAAGTCAGTTTTTTATAACGCATATAGAGACGGCTTGGTTAGATGGTAAGCACACTGTTTTTGGTAAAGTAATAGAAGGACAAAATATTGTAGATGCTATTGCTCAAGGCGATAGTATAGAAACTTTAGAAATTGTTAGAGTAGGAGCAGATGCAGAAGCGTATAATGCTATAGAAGCTTTTAGAACTTTTGAAGGTTCAAGAGAACAATTAATAGCAGAAGCAAAAGCAAAAGCCGAAGCTGAATTAGAAAAAGTTGCTGCTGGGTTTAAAAAAACAGATAGCGGATTAAGATATCAAATTATACAAGAAGGAACTGGTGTTGCTGCACAAAAAGGAAAGACGGTTTCTGTACATTATAAAGGACAGTTAATCGATGGTACTGTTTTCGATTCTTCTTACAAGCGTAACGCACCAATAGATTTTCCATTAGGAGTAGGACAGGTTATTTCTGGTTGGGATGAAGGTGTTGCTCTACTAAAAGTAGGTGATAAAGCTCGTTTTGTTATACCAAGTGATTTAGCTTATGGAAGTGCAGGAGCAGGAGGAGTTATACCTCCAAATGCACCACTTATTTTTGATGTAGAATTAATGGATGTAAAATAATTCCTATTTTATTATAAAAAAAGAGTCGTTGCTAAAATTTAGCAACGACTCTTTTTTTTTTTACAAATAATGTTATTTAGTTTGTTAGGCTTTAAATTATAGAATTGTAAATGTTTTACAACAAAAAATACCGTGTTTTGAACGATTAATTTTATTGATTTGATTACATAATTGTAATTTTATTTTAAAGATAGAATTAAAGCTTATATGGTTAGCATTAAAGATACATTTTTGTATGATGAAGTACAGAAGGAGTTTAACTATTCTTTTGGTAATTTTTATATTTTCAAAAAATTTATAGTATCTGAAATCAACGAAGGTGTATGTTTAACTTGGGAAAATAAAGCTGAATGTTTTGTTAAAGATTTTATTAATTTTACAGGAGTTTCAAATTTTAATAATTACACATATATTTCTAATAGATTATATGAATATTGTATAGTACCTTCTGATTGGTTAAAATTTAGAAAACTCTATAAAATCAAATCCTATTGTATTGTGTCAAAAGAAAAAGTAGGTAAATTAAGTTACTTGGTAGAAAGCTTATTCTATCCAGATAAAATTAAAAGATTTCATTCTACATATACAGCTTTAAATTGGGTTAAAAATGAATTGAAAGGTGTCGAGGCTTAGAGTCTTGTATAAGCCTATTTAATCCACTTAATATTACACCCTATACTAGGTTTTTGTATGTTGTTATTTATAGTGTTTTTAACTGTGCAATTAATAGCGTGTATTAAATCAGTTCCAGTAACTTCGATATTATTTCCTGGTCTAGAATTATCTAATTGCCCCCTGTAGGTAAGTTTTAAATCATTATTAAAAACATAAAAATCGGGCGTGCAAGCTGCATCATAGGCTTTTGCTATATTTTGCGTGGCATCGTATAGATAAGGAAAAGGGTATTTTTCTATTTTTGCATGCATAGCCATCTGTTCAGGGCCATCTTGTGGGTAGTTACCTGCGTCGTTACTAGAAATAGCAATAAATTGAACTTCTTTATTTTGAAATGTATTAGCAATATTTACTATAGCTTTATTAATGTGTATTACAAAGGGGCAATGATTGCAAATAAACATAATTACAGTTGCTTTACTGCCTTTTAAGTCATGCAACTTATATGTTTTTCCAGAAATTGTATCGGGTAAATTAAAATCTGGTGCTTGGGTACCCAGAGGTATCATGTTTGATGGTGTCATTGCCATAATGCTATTTTGGTATTAAAAACAACAAAGCACCATTACGATTTGTAATGGTGCTTTGTTGTAATGAGTTGTTACTATATGTCGTCGAAACTAATATCTGTAAAGTTATTTGATGAGCTTGTGTCGTTTTGTTCTTGATTAGGTGGCGTGTCGTATTCTTTTTTAAAGTCTTTTTGATGACGTTCGCTAATAACCTCGTCGCCTTTTTCTTTTATAATATAATCTGTCATTTCTGCTAATATGTCTTTAAACTCAGCAAAATCTTCTTTATAGATGTATATTTTGTGTTTTTTGTAATGAAATGATCCGTCATCATTTGTAAATTTTTTACTTTCTGTGATTGTTAAGTAATAATCTTCTGCTTTTGTTGCTCTTACATCAAAAAAATAAGTACGTCTTCCAGCTCTTAAAACCTTAGAAAATATTTCCTCTTTCTCCATCATATCATTGTTATACATAATTGTATTGCGTTTATTGTATGTATCAAAAATCTAAAAAAAAAATATAGAAACCAACAAAAGCAGACTATTCTTTTGTTTTTGAAAGAAAATAATCTACAAACAGTTTGTTGTAAATATCAATTATTAGTTCGTGGTATTTGTTTGGTTTAACTGTTTTAAATACAAATGTTTGTAGTATCCATCTACGTTTATAAGGGTTTCATGTGTGCCTTGTTGTTTTATTTCTCCATTTTCTAAAACGATAATTTTATCTGCGTTTTTTGCTGAAGAAATTCTATGGCTTACAATAATTGTTGTTTTATTGTTGGATACTTTTTCTAGATTATTAAGGATTTTTTCTTCAGTTTCGGTATCAACAGCAGATAGGCAGTCGTCAAATAATAATATGTCTGGTTGTTTTATTATGGCTCTAGCTATAGAAACACGCTGTTTTTGTCCGCCAGATAATGTAATACCTCGTTCGCCTAAAATAGTATCGTAATCATTATTAAACTTTATTATGTTTTTATGTACTTGCGCATGTTTTGCTGCATTTATAACATCGTTATCGGTAGCGTTTTCTTTTCCAAATTTAATGTTGTTTTTAATACTGTCAGAAAACAAAAAGGCATCTTGAGGTACATACCCTACACGTGTTCTTAAACTATTTAAATTGTGCTGTTTTATATCAGTATTATTAATCGTTATTGTACCATTATTTATATCGTATAGTCTACCTATTAGATCTAAAATTGTAGATTTTCCAGATCCTGTTTTTCCTATAATAGCCAGAGTTTCGCCATGTTTTACGTTAAAACTAATATTCTTTAAGGCTTGAATATTAGTGTCGCCATAGGTAAAAGATACATTTTTAAATTGTATGTCTCCTGTAATTTTAGTGGGTTGTTTTACCGTATTTTTAATATGTGGCTGTATGTTTAAAAATTCGTTAATTCGTTTTTGCGAGGCTTCGGCCTGTTGTATTATAGAGGTTACCCAACCTACAGTAGCTACTGGCCAGGTTAACATATTGACATATATAATAAACTCTGCAATAGTACCTAAACTTGTAATATTACCATTAATATATTCTAGTCCGCCAATATAAATTACAAGTAGGTTACTGGCGCCAATAAGTAAAATCATCATAGGGAAAAATAAAGCTTGTACCTTTACAAGGCTTAATTGCTTTTGCTTGCTTGTTTGCGATAGGTTATCGAAATTATGCGATGTTTGAGTCTCTATGCCATAAGCCTTTATAACCGAGATACCGCTAAAAGATTCTTGAGTATATGTAGATAGTTTAGATAAATACTCTTGTACAACGGTACTTCTTTTATGTATTTCTTTGCTTAATTTATATATGGCAAAAGATAATATAGGTAAAGGTATTATCGTATAAAATGCTAATTTAGGCGCCTCGCTAAACATGTAAATAAATGCAATGGTAAATAACGTAATTGTATTTATACTGTACATTATGGCAGGACCAGCGTACATACGCACACGACCAACATCTTCACTTATACGATTCATTAAATCGCCAGTTCTATTTTTTTTGTAAAACTCTAAAGGTAGTTTTTGATATTGATCATAAATTTCGTTTTTTAAATCAAATTCTATGTATCTCGACACGTTAATTATAGACTGTCGCATAAAAAAAGTTAAAAAAGCACCTATTAGCGAGGCTCCTATAATGTATAATATATCTTCGGTTAAACTAGCCTTAAAAGCAGCCTCTGTAATTTTACCCGCAGTTCGTAACTCGATAATTTCAAAAATTTCTTTTACATACCTAGGGGTAAACAGAATAAATATTCTGGCAACAATGGTAATTAATATACCAAAAATGAGGTTGTTTTTATATTTTAAAAAATATTTATTAAGGTGTTTTAATTCTTTCATTTAGAGATTGAATAGCTGTAGAAACAAAGATAAACCATTAAAACTATAAATATGCTTACTCCTCTTTTAGAAATGTTAAATATATACCAAATTTAATAGGAGGTTTACAGGCATAATTAAACTTATTTAATAATAAAATAAAGATTATAGACTAAATTTTTAAAATAGTATTATTTTTGTCGCCGATAGCAAAATTTGCTGTCATTTATATTTTAAAGTTCTTTGTAATTATGCTAAACAGAAGACATATTCGTGTAAAAGTAATGCAAACCATTTACGCTTTTAAGGGAGGCGAAAGTGACGATTTTAGTAACAACCAAAAATTCTTACTGTATAGTATAGATAACATGTACAATTTGTATTTGTTAATGATTTCTATTCTTATAGAAGTACAAAAAAGAGCAGAAGCCGATCTTGACAAAAAACAAAAAAAGCATCTTGCAACTCAAGAAGATAAAGACCCTAA
>CALHCQ010000172.1 GCA_937936645.1 uncultured Algibacter sp. | reverse complement strand
CCAAGACTGTTGAATAACATAAAATTGTTTTATAGCATATAGTTTGCTTATTAAATCATTATCCTCGTAAATAACATAGGTCTCGTCGTAACCACCTAACTCATTAAATAATGATTTGGTTATAAATTGACTTTGATCGCCCCCACGACAGGATTTAGATGAAAACTGAGTTAGCCAACCAGCTAATTTTAGCCAAAAATGTTTGCTATCAAATTTCATTTTAAAACAACCAGCTAGGCTTTGGTTTGCAACAGCATCAACAATTAGTGTATCAAAATTTTTTGGTGGATAAGAATCGGCATGTAAAAAATATAAAATATCTGCCGTGGCAACTTGTGCCCCTGCATTCATTTGTTTAGCACGCCCTTTGTTTGCTAGTAAATACTGTACCGATATAATGTTATTATTTATATCTTTTTGCGCGTCTAAAACAGCTTGCTTAGATTGATCTGTGCTACCACCGTCGACAACAATAATCTCTAAATTATTATTTTTAGAAGCCTTATTTTTTAAATGATTAAGTAAATTAGTAATATGTTCTACCTCGTTATAAATAGGTATTATAATGGATATACTACTCATTTAAGGCCCAATTGTAATCTTTAACACCTTTCTTAGCGTTTTTAGATATTTTAATATCAGAGTATTTGTTGATAAAATCTACAACATCTCCACCATTTTGTTTAAAATCTTTAGAGAACCATTGAAATATTTTTGAAACTTGTATTTCATTAGCAGAAATGCTATTTCTTTTTGTGTCTGCAATAAAGTCTTTAGTAGCGGCAGTTAATTGCGCATCTAGATTATTTGCAACAAAAGCTCTATTTACCAATTTAGGACATGAAAAAGAGGCACAAACTATTGCAAAGTGTACTCTTGGCTCGTTCATTTTTCTTAAAATTTGGTGCTCAATTTCGTTTAAATTACGCCATTTACCTCCTAATTTCCAGAAACGTTTCCCCCATGGGTCTTTAATATCCTTTATACTAGCCACGGGATAATTACGTAAAATTAAATCTATCGTTAATGCGTTATAGGCATTTATCCAATATACCATCTTTTCATTTTTAGACGCAGAATTAGATGGCAAATTATCTCCCAATAATTTAATGTAGTTTTGTAATAGCCTATTATCTTTTTTGAAACCATTATAATTTACGTTACCCTGGTTAGACACATGCTTTTGTAACAAAGCATCCCAACTACTGTGACTTAACTTTTGTTTTTTTATTGGCTTAGGCGTTACAACTTGTGGTGCTTTTACTTCTGGTAAAGTGTTAACAACTGTAGGCTTAGCAGGAGGTGTAACAATGTTTTCTGTTACTTTTACAGCCTCTTTCTTTTCTATAATTTCTTTAGCAGGTTCTATTATATTTTGTTTCGCTACTTTTAAAGATGAATCTGTAACTGTTTTCACCTCTTCTACTTCAGTTGTTTTAGCGACAACCGGAACGTTTACAGTTTTAGGTAATGGAGTAACTGGTGTTGTTTTGTTAACCACTTTTTTTGTTCCAGAACATGCCGTAAGCAAAACAGCAAATACAATAATTTGTAAGTACTTCATTATATATAATTTTATTCATTTATTAAACCATAAGGTTCTACATGAAACTTATGGTTTACTTTAAGGGATTTTTATTTTCGTCTAAAAAACATTTTACACTTAACAAAAATATACTAAAAAGATTAACATAGCATATTCATTTTTATAATCTTACAAAACACAACGTTTTGCAAGATTATAAAAACGTCATTTAATGTGTATTATTAGCAACAACCACCCCCATCGTAATGGAAAGTAGATTCGCTAATATAAATATCGTCTCTATTTAAATTAGCTAGAGCGTTAGCTGTTTTATCGCAAACTGCTAATGGTTGGTTTTTAAGTAAAACATGACCTAATTTATCATCAAAATAATCTTCATCACCATAGTAAATAGCGGCTTTTCCTGTAAAGATACATGGGCCATCTTTTGGCATTGGATCTTTAATAGCTGCTACCTCTATGGACTCTATATATATAAGCTCGTCTGTTGGATAATTTTTTGGATCTAAAATTCTATATGGCTTACGCGCTCTAATTTCTATGGTACCAAAACCTGCATCTGTTAAAGCTTTAACATACTCGGCAATAGGCAAACTACCACTTAAACAAAGAGCTCTTAATCTATCGTCGTTACGTAGAGCGTCGTTCATTGGTTGCTCGCAGGTAGGGTCGCTCATCACTAATTTACCATGAGGCTTTAAAACACGATACATTTCTTCTATCGCCTTTTTTAAATCTTCTGCTTTAAATATATTAAACAAACAGTTTTGAGCAGCAACATCGATACTATTATCTTCTACTGGTAAATTCATAGCATCGCCTTTTTTAAGATCTACAAATTCACTTTTAAACCAGTCGTTCTCTTGCTCTGCTACTTTAAAATTTTTACGAGAGGCCTCTAGCATTTCATCAACAATATCAACCCCTACAACGCCGCTTTTTTGACGGTTAAAATATGCAAATTGCAAAAGCTCCATACCACCACCAACGCCTACATATAACATTTTAGGATTGTTAGACAAGTCTCTTGCGTGTACTGTACTTCCGCAACCATAATTCATTTCCTGCATTATTTTTGGTATTTTTAAACCAGGAAGTTCCCATATTGGATTTGTTGTACAACATAAACCAACGTCTGGTGTTAATGCGGCATCTTTATATAAATCGTGTGTAGCGTCTAAGTAACTCATGTCTGTGTCTTTTTATTTACTCGAAAAGTATTATTTTATTTCGATTAGCTTTGTTTTGTTTTGTTATTTATATGTTTTTTATCAATTCTTTAAAAAGCAAAATCATATTAGGTTCTGCTTTTGCAGCCATAGCAATAATTTCTGTTATATCTACAGGTTGCAAATCGTCTGGATTACACTCATCTGTTAATACAGAAACAGCAGCTACTTTTAATTTTAAATGATTGGCTACTATAACTTCTGGCACAGTACTCATACCTACGGCATCTGCACCCATGGTTTTAAGCATTCTGTACTCGGCTCTAGTTTCTAGTTGTGGCCCTACAACACTAACATACACGCCTTCGTGCAATGTAATGTTATTTGATTGCGCTATATTTCTAAATTTCTCATTTAATGTAGCGTTGTATGGTGCGCTCATATCTGTAAAACGCTCTCCTAACTTTTCGACACCTTTAAAGGCTAATGGCGAACCACCTTGTAAGTTAATATGATCGTCTATTAACATAAGTTCACCCTTTTTAAAGGTAAGGTTTATAGCTCCCGAAGCGTTAGATACTAATAAGGTTTTTATACCTAGTTTCTCCATAACACGAA
>CALHCQ010000171.1 GCA_937936645.1 uncultured Algibacter sp. | reverse complement strand
GAAACCGTTTACGGCATTGGCTGGTTACCACTTGGTGGCTATGTAAAAATAGCTGGTATGATAGACGAAAGTATGGATACCGAGCAAATGGCTCAAGAACCTCAACCTTGGGAATTTAGATCTAAACCAGCATGGCAACGTCTAATAATTATGCTTGGTGGTGTTTTTGTAAATTTTGTTTTAGCACTAGTAATTTACATTTTCGCTTCGTTCTTTTATGGCGACACAGATATTGATGCTGCTAGCATACAGGATGGTTACAGCATAAGCAATCCACTATTAACAGATTTAGGTTTTAAAACCGGAGACGATATTGTTCGTGTTGGTGACAAGAAAATTACCAATGTATCCGACATTAAAGCAAACTTTATAGGCGCTAAGCAGGTTACTATAAACAGAAACGGAACAAACAAAACGATAAACATGCCTGCTGACTTTTTAGGAAAACTATCGGATAGTAAAGATAGAAGTCTTTTTGAGGTTAGAATACCTTTTATAGTTGGTAAAGTTTCGGAAACATCTTTAAACAAAGATTCTGGTTTAGAAACTGGAGATTTAATAAAAAGCATTAATGGTAAATCTGTTAAATACTTTGACGAACTAAAACCTGTTTTAGAAAATTTAAAAGGGCAATCTGTAACTGTAGCGTTTTTAAGAGGAACACAAACAATTAGTAAAACACTTAAAGTAGACGACAACGGTAAATTTGGCATATACCCAACCGGCACTTATAATACGTTTGAAAAACTAGGGTATTTATCTATAACTAGAAAAGAATATGGGTTAGCAGAAAGCTTTGGTGTAGGTTACAATAAGTTTACAGGACAAATAACATCTTACTTTGGACAATTAAAAATGATTTTTAGTCCAAGCACAGGGGCTTATAAAGGTGTGGGCGGATTTAAAGCCATATTCGACATATTTCCTAGTACTTGGAGCTGGGAAGCTTTTTGGGGCATAACAGCATTTTTATCTATCATGTTAGGTGTTTTAAACTTACTACCAATACCTGCACTAGATGGAGGTCATGTCATGTTTTTACTTTACGAAATGATTTCTGGAAGAAAACCAGGAGATAAATTTATGGAGTATGCACAAATGGTAGGATTTGTAATATTAATAAGCTTAGTCATTTTTGCTAACGGTAACGATTTATTTAAAGCTATTTTTAATTAAAAAAATAAAAAAAGTTTGTGCAAATTAAAATAAAGTATATATTTGCACTCGCTAACAAGCAACACTCCTTCTTAGCTCAGTTGGTTAGAGCATCTGACTGTTAATCAGAGGGTCCTTGGTTCGAGCCCAAGAGAAGGAGCAAAAAAAAGACTTTACGTTTATGTAAAGTCTTTTTTTGTTTGGAAGCATAAAAAAATCATATACCTAAATGAGATCAAGTCATAAATTTGTGGGATTTCACATTTAAGCAAAAATTGTTGTAATTCTAAACAAGAAAAAATCTGCATTTTAGACACCTCTAAACTGTGCTCTAAAAACGTTAATTTTTCATTGAAAGATTCAGCTGATGCATTTGTGCTTCGATTGTCAAAGTAGTTGAGGATATTTTTATAATATATAGATATTGTTCTAGCGATAGTATTGAATCTTTTGAATTTAGCTTGTATAACTTTTTTATTCCATTTTGCAAGTCTTATCAGTGCTAATGTTTTGTTAATAGTATTATTAAATATTGCAGATAGATTTTGACATAATTTATATCCTTTTTCTAAATCGGGATATTTTTGAAAAAGAGTTTCTGCTCTGTTTGATTGACTTTTAGTCCATTTACCACTTGATTTATATAATAAATATCTACTTCTAGCGAGTAGTTGCTTTAGTGTATCACCATTTTCGAGGAACTCAGCACTGTACTTTACAGTTTTCATTTCTAGCGTATTCTATAGCGTCATTTTCAGCACCTATGGCATCCCAACTATGTTTTATTCTTATTTCTTGCAATGCGTCTAGCGCTAGTTTTTGTACGTGAAAACAGTCTATAACTAAGCTCGCATTAGGGAATGATTTTTTAACAATAAGTCCCATATTAGCTGCCATACCTAGGGTAACTTCCATCACCTTTGTTCTTTGTTTCAAAGGAATCTTATGAATTATTTTAATTATAGCTTCTGCTTTTGTCCCCTTAACCATTGCTACTATTGCTCCTTTCTTACCTTTAGCTTTTTTATTAGTTAAGATGGTATACAGATCACCATTTGAGAAAGCGGTTTCATAAAGAGATAAATGACTCCCTATGTTTTTAGCAAAAATTAGCCAATCAGTAGCGTGCTCCTTTTGATTACACGTTTTAAAATCGCTTAAATAATCTTTATATTGCCTTTGTAAGCTTCTAGGATTAACCCTATAGAACTTAGCTATAACACTAGTGCTAGAAGCATTATTACTTATTAACCTCTTTTAAAAAAGTAGCAAACTCACTAATTATTCTAGTTCCTTTTGCTACTAAACCCAAAATCCTTGTTACAATACTACCTGTATTTCCATTAAGCCATCGGCAGTGTGCAATATGTAGGTACACGTTCTTACCACGTGTAGGAAAATCTTGAACTGTTGCCTCTGGAAAGAAACCTTTGGAATGATGTTTAACTTCATATTTTGTTAAATCAAAATGACTTACCAATACTGCGAGAAGTAATAAATGGGCTGCTGCAAATAAAGCGCCTGAAGACATGTAGTTTTCTTAACAAACGTTCTAATATTTATTATTACTCCACAATTTTTTGTATTGAGCCTTTTTTATTTTGAAAATAAAATGGAATCAAGACCAAAAATTTTATTTAGGCTTAAATTTGAGTTAATCTAAAGAGGAAGAATTCTACATTTATCACTCCTCTAAATTAGGTTCTAAAAGCTCTTACTTGTTAATTACAATAGCTATTGTTTACTTTGAAAAAACAAAATACACAACCAATAACAACTTAAGTATATCTATTATAGAACTTCAATATGTTTTTTTTTCACAAAGATTTATTCTTAATTCAATTTACACACAGTTATTTAATACTAAAATAAACAAAGAGAAAGTTATTCTTTTCGAAAATTAATTTAATGTGTTTTTTGTGTTCATACAACAAATCTAAAATTTTGATTTGTTGCGTTAAGTTATTGAATTCGGATATTAAGAATAATAATGTAATATTAACTAACAAAAAATAGTAAACTATCAATTGCTTAAAAACTCAACCTGGTAAAGTTTAAACAAATACAGCAATGCAATATTATCTACAAATCTATTTTGTTCGATTCAAAAAGCGCTCTAATTTACTAAGTCTATCTTTAAGCTTTTTAAAATTTTCTTTCTCTTTTTCTAATGCTTTAATTTTAGCTGCTTGATTTTCTATATCTTTTTGCTGTTGTATCGTATACAAAGTCAGTTCTTCTATTTTTTGAAGTAATTTAGAATCCATTTCACCCAAAAAGAAACCTGTTGCTTTTACTTGACTAGCACTTGGTATGTTTTTTAAATGTCCCTTATTATTAATATGCTTTTCTACTTCTTTTAATGTAGGTAAATTATAATTATTTTTAAAAACGTAATCTGGCCAAGCATTATAACTCGCTACTTTAACCTCTAAGGCAGCTATATTGCCATTTACTCCTAACTTAAAACCTTTGGTATCTCTTGTTCCTATGGCAACATTTCCACCTGCATCATTTAAAATAAGGTCTCCTGAATATTCTGGTTTTGTTTTACTTCGAATGTAAAGATTTCCATTTTCTGCAATATTCTCCATTACAAAATTATTAGTTCCCGCAACAGATGTGCGAAGCTGAAACATAGTTCCAAACCTCATACCGTCGTAAGGCTTTAAGCTCCCTAATTGCAGTTTCATACTAGGACTTAATACCCCTATACCCACATTACCACCATGATCATTCAAAATAATATTCCCTAAATGATCTGGTTTTGTTTTACTTCGAATATAAAGATTTCCATTTTCTGCAAAATTTTCCATTACAAAATTATTACTTCCTGCAACAGATGTACGAAGTTGAAACATAGTTCCAAGCCTAATACCATCGTACTCTTTTAAACTACCTAATTGCAGTTTCATACTAGGGCTTAATACCCCTATACCTACATTACCACCATGATCATTTAAAATAATATCCCCTAAATGATCTTGTTTTGTTTTACTTCGAATATAAAGGTTTCCATTTTCTGCAAAATTTTCCATTACAAAATTATTACTTCCTGCAGCAGATGTACGAAGCTGAAACATAGCACCAAGCCTAATACCATCGTAAGGTTTTAAACTACCTAATTGTAGCTTCATGGTAGGTGCCCCTTCACCAATACCAAAATTACCATTGCTGTTTATACTGAATAGCTCTGAACCAGAAATAGTTCCTGCTTTAGCTTTACCTCTAAAAGACAACCTACTATCAACTTTCATTATCGCAAAACTCTTATCAGTCTCTCCTAAGTTCTCAAAAAACAAACGCCCACTATTTCTATTATTAGAAGAGTTACCTTGAGAAATAACGATACCTTGAGCTGTATTATGTCCTGTTGTACGGACATCCAAATTTGTTATTGGCTTTTCTGTGCCAAACCCAATAAAGCCGTTTTCTGCTACTGTAAAATAACGTTTAAAGACAGAACCTGTTTTTCTCCAAAAGAGCGAAAAGTTATTGTTTGACTCATTTGATCTAGGCCCTGTAAATTGCCAAAGACCCTCAGAGTTATTAAGATTTAAAGATGGGGTGGAATTATTAGTTCTTTCTATAGTTAGCGTACTAGGATTTTGAGCTTTAACGTTTAAAATAACAAATACTATAAACAGTAATGTTAAAATTTTAATTTTCATAAATGTTTTTTTCTATAATTATTCTTAGCATCTTGTTTAAGTATTGAAATACTTTAATTAGCAAAAAGTATTAAATTAAATACAAGGTTTACTTTTGCGGGTACTAAACTATAAAAAAACATATGATAAAATTTACTTTTTAAAGAAAAAGATTACGTATTTTCATTTTAACAAAATATCATAGTTTTAACACAAAAATCTAACCTAACTATTGTTTATTTTATTAATTTCACAACTATCAAAACTAAAATCTTATTTTAAAAAAAGTAACATATCTATTTGTACTATGCGCGCTATTTACAGAAAAAATAGCTGCTCAGAACTTAGTTTTTAATGGAGGCATTGTTGCTGCTATTAGTTTAACTTTAGGAAATCAAAATAAAAATATAAAAGCAAACTTATCTAGCATAGGCGCATTACGCTACGGCGATGCTGCTCTAGAGTCTGGCGTAAGCCTATCTATTGGCCAACTACTACAACGACACACCGTAAAAACAAAAGGATTTGTTTATGCCTACGATTTTTTTACTCTTATAGGCATAGGTAAAAACGATAACTTACTAGGCTCTGCGATTTCTAGCATAGAATCTAAACTAATTTTTAACCCAAATACAAATAGTCATTTTAAAGGACTAGGATTTGGTTTTCAAAAAGAAATATTACCCAATACACTTGCCATATTTAACAATAAAATAGGTCGTTTTATAACACGTTTTAGTAATAACCAACATGCTTTTGATATTAGTTTTTTTAACGATTTTAAATTTGGAAAACTTTTTAATGGCGAAGGTACCGATTTTGGAAGCACAGGCGCACTTAAACTAAGTTACACTAAAATAACAAGTAGCACAAGCGTTTATAGAGTTGGCACTGTTATAGAGCTTTTTACACCAAAACCTAATTATACTAAAACCCCAAACAACCTAACAAACTCGGACGACGGACGAAAAAATGTTTGGCATACGCACGAACCGTATTCTAATTTATTTTATGCTAACGCCTATGCTTTTGGCACTTACCAAAATGAACACTATAATACAAGTGCTAAGCTAGGATTTAATAGCCAAAAGCTAGGCGCTTTTATACAAAACACACTTCATGACGGCGCTGGCTTAAACCCCAGATTTCCATGGGATGTAACAGCAAAAGACCGCGTTTTTTACGAAATTAATAACGCTATTTTAAAAAGCAACAATTATGAAAACTAAACCGTTTTTACTTTTCATAACATTCATAGCGCTTTGCCTAGAAAGCTGTAATACCTACTCTACTTTTTACAAACCAAACGACACGATTTACAACAAAACACCTAACAAAGTGAATCGTTTAAATGTGGAAAACGCAAAACTAGATCTTGTTTTAAATAACATAGAAAAATACCACAACATACGTGTTCTAAATTTGTCTAGCAAAACAAATATAGAAGTAGACACCATATTACAATCTATTAGACAACCTTTAAAAATAAAGGTTTTAATTTTAAACAATTGTAATCTTAAACAACTCCCTCAAAGCATTATTAGGTTTAAAAATTTAAGTCAGCTATCACTTAATAACAACCCAAAACTTAATTTAACAGATGCTTTTAATAAGCTAGAAAAAATACATTTACAATTTATAAATCTGCAAAACAACAACATTACAGCATTACCAAAAAACATTACAAAAATGCAGTGGCTTGTCGATTTTAATTTAAGTGGCAATACCGTAAATACAAATCAAAGTTTTAATTACCTAAAAGAACTACCCAGGCTAAAATCGTTGTGGCTCACCAATAATAAATTAAACCATTTACCCAAAGCTTTGTTTAATTTAACCAGCCTTAAATGTTTATACATTGAACATAATAATATTTATAACATACCTGAAGCCATGAAAACCATGAAAAAGCTTTGGATTATACACGCGGGACATAACAAGTTTAAAACACTACCTAAAACCTTTGCTAAAATGCCTGCCTTATTATTACTACATATTAATAATTGCGAAATAGATAGCATTCCGTCCTGCTACAGTAGTAAAACCTCTAAAATAGCTGGTATTATTTTAGACCACAACAAACTATCTAAAAAAAAGAAAAACTACTGGAAAAAAGAATTTCATAATTTCTTCCTCCTTTCCATTTAACAAGCTACTAGACATGTATCTAACAAAAAAAAGCGCACTAGTAAATTACGAGCACGCTTTTTAAAATTATTAAATAACGAAAAACTATTTTAAAGTCTTAGATTTTACTTTAGCAGCCTCGTTACGTTCTATTTTATGATCTGGTCGTGTCCATTTTGGTTTTTCGCCTAAAGCTTCAAATTTAGAATCGGCAGCTTCTACAGACTGTGGTTGTACTTTTTTAGTGAAAGGCTTCTGAGGATTTAAACCAAGTAATTCGAACATTTTCATGTCTTCATTTACATCTGGATTTGGTGTGGTTAACAACTTATCGCCTGCAAATATAGAATTGGCTCCTGCAAAGAAACACATGGCCTGCCCTTCTCTACTCATTTGTGTTCTTCCTGCACTTAGCCTAACTTGAGTTTCTGGCAATACAATACGTGTGGTAGCTACCATTCTAATCATATCCCATATAGAAACAGGTTTTTGGTCTTCTAGCGGTGTACCTTCTACAGCTACTAAAGCATTTATAGGTGTAGATTCCGGCTGCGGATTTAAAGTAGAAAGCGCAACTAACATACCTGCTCTATCTTCTATATTTTCTCCCATACCAATAATACCACCACTACAAACGGTTACATTTGTTTTACGTACATTATCTATAGTATCTAATCGATCTTGATACCCTCGAGTCGATATAACTTCTTTATAATATTCTTCGGAAGAATCTAAATTATGGTTGTATGCATACAAACCTGCTTCGGCTAAACGCTGGGCTTGGTTTTCGGTAATCATACCTAAAGTACAACACACCTCCATGTCTAGTTTATTTATGGTACGTACCATTTCTAAAACTTGATCGAACTCTTCGCCGTCTTTTACATTTCTCCATGCAGCACCCATGCAAACACGAGAACTCCCAGAAGATTTAGCTCGTAATGCTTGAGCCTTTACCTGGTTTACCGTCATTAAATCGTTACCCTTTACATTAGTATGGTAGCGAGCTGCTTGTGGGCAATAACCACAATCTTCAGAACAGCCTCCTGTTTTAATAGATAACAATGTTGATACCTGTACTGTATTAGGATCGTGATTTACGCGGTGTATCGTAGCCGCCTCGTATAACAACTCCATTAACGGTTTATTGTAAATCTCTAAAATCTCTTCCTTAGTCCAATTATGTTTCATCTCGCTCATAGCTGCAAAAGTAAAAAAATCCGCTGTAAAAGTTGAATTTTTAATGTTAGTAATTCTTGCTTGTTATATTTAAAGTATAATTAGCAAATTTATTTTAAATGATATTTATAATCTTGACACTAAAATAGTAACTGCATTACCCCCAAAACCAACGGCATTAACAAGAATATGGTTTATTTGTTTTGGCAAAACATCGTGTGTTATAAAAGGCACATTAATAAACTGTTGATGCTGCAGCATTAATACGGCCAACTCTAAATTTAAGGCTCCAGAAGCTCCAAAAGTATGGCCTATTTTCCATTTATTTGTTGTTAAAGCAGGTTGTTTATTTACGAAAACGCTGTTAATTGCCTTAACCTCGGACGAGTCGCCTTTTATTGTACCGGGCGCATGCATAACAATAACATCTATAGCATCTGGATGTAAATTTCCTAATGCCATTTTCATAGATTTTTGAAAACACTGTGCATCGCTAGATATAGATATATTGTGTTTTAAAATTTCTGTAGCATACCCAACGCCACGTATTACGGCTAATGCCTGTTTTTTTTCGCCTTGCTCTAAGCAAAACATCGCTGCCCCTTCTCCTAAAACCATTGTATTTTGGCTTTTATCTAAATTTAGTGCTTGGCATGGGTAATCTATGTCTTGTTTGGCATATATTTTAAGCGCCTGCATTTGTGCTATTGTAAAAGGGGTTAATGGCGCTTCGCTGCCACCTACTAAAAATTTTGTACACATACCCGATTTTAACCAAGCAACACCGTTTAAAACAGCATGTAATGCCGTAGAGCATGTAATGGAATGGCTAATTTCTGGCCCACCGGTTTGTAAATCATGAGCAACCCAAGACGATATATTCCCTAAAGTTGTTGTGGGAGAGCTTAGGGTTTCTGTTTTTTTATTTTTTAAAAAACCTTCGTGGTAAGTTTCAAAAAGTTTTGTTGCACCACGCGACGACCCTATGTTTATTCCAAAATTATCTTTACCCAGCCAGCCAGCTTGTTTAACAGCAAGCCTTGCAGTGTATATTGCAAACAAAACCGTATTGTCTAAACTTTTATACTTATTATCACTTTGTTTTAATAAAGCAATTTCTTGCTTTGCTACTTCTGGCAACTGCGAGACAAAAACATTTGAATTGTTTACAAATTGCGACGTTATATAATGCTTAGGCGATGTGTAAGCCAACCAAGCATCGTTCGTGTTTTTCCCTAATGAGGATATAGAAGATAAAGCCGTAATAGATATTGATGTATTCATAAATACTTAAAATAATACTTGAAATGTAGCAACTATTAATACCGTTTTAATTTGCCTTTAAAAGCTGAGACAACGTATCTAGTTTTGGTGTTAATATCACTTCTATACGTCTGTTTTTACCTCTGCCCTCCAATGTTTCATTTGTAGCTACTGGCGCATGCTCGCCACGACCTGCAACGGTTAAATTACTTGGGTTTATAGCCTTATTACTTTGTAGAATATTGACTATTGATGTTGCGCGCTTGGTAGACAAATCCCAATTATTGGTTAGAGCCCCTTGTCCGCCGTAAGGCACATTATCAGTATGCCCCTCTATTAAAACTGCAATGTCTGGATTTTTTGCCAATACCTTAGCCAATTGCTTTACCGCTTTTTGCCCTTGTTTACCTACGGCCCAACTACCAGAGCTAAACAATAATTTATTTTCCATAGACACATATACTTTACCATCGCGCTGCTCTACAGTTAAACCCTTACCTTCAAAATCGGTTAAAGCTCCAGAAACAGCTTGTTTTAATGCTATCATGGCAGCATCTTTCGATGCGATAACACGTTCTAGCTCGGCCACACGATTAGACCGATACTCTAAAGTTTCCTTTAGCTTTACAAGACGCGCATTTTCTATAGCCAAAGCTTGCTCTTTCGCTTCAAGATCGGCCAAAAGGGCTCTGTTTTTCTTAGAATTTAAGGCTATAGATTTAGAACTATTTTCTTCTAAAGCCCCATAAGAAGCCTTTAAATTATTATAATTCGATGTTATGGCACGGTAATCATTTTCTAATTTATTTTTACCATCTAAGGTTGTTTTATAGGTTGCTTGTAATTTTTTCAAAGCATTTTCGGCATCTGTTTTAGCTTGTGTTAAGCTGGTATTTTCTTCTAATAAGGTGTCATTTTCTTGCTTTAAATCCTTGTACTTGCGCTCTAAACTTTTATATACTTTTGGAGCCACACAGGATGTTGCCAGAAAACAAACCAAAGCCATTTTGTAAATTAATTTAATCATTTAAATTGTTATTTTAATTTTAAACAGCGAGCTCTATCAATATGGGACAATGATCGGAATGCACGGCGTCTTGCAATATAACGGCTCTTTTTATTTTTTCTTGTAGAGGCGCTGTAGCCATGGCATAATCTAGACGCCAACCTTTATTATTTGCTCTAGAATTAGCCCTGTAACTCCACCAACTGTATTGTTGTTTTTCGGGATTTAAATACCTAAAAGAATCTATAAATCCGTTATTTACAAAATCGGTCATCCAGGCGCGTTCTTCTGGTAAAAAACCAGATACCCCTTTCATTTTTGGATTATGAATATCTATGGCTTCATGACAAATATTATAATCGCCAAGAACGACTAAGTTAGGAAGCTCTTTTTTTAATGTATTTACATACTGTAAAAACAAGTCCATATATTCGAATTTATGCGCTAACCTAGCAGCATTACTACCCGATGGCAAATACATACTCATTACAGATACGCCATCAAAATCGGCACGAATGTTACGTCCTTCAAAATCCATAGATGCTATACCTGTACCATACTCGACATGGTTGGGTTTTATTTTACTTAAAATAGCAACACCACTATATCCTTTTTTTTGAGCACTAAACCAATAATTATACACATAGCCAGCATCTTCAAAAACACTTAAATCTAACTGTTCTTTCATAGCTTTTATTTCTTGTAAACATATAACATCTGGATTCGCTATTTTAAGCCAACCTATAAAGTCTTTTTTTAATGCAGCACGTATACCGTTTACGTTATAAGATATAATTTTCATGTTTTTATATTGGTTTTAAGCCTTAGTAAGGGTAAATTTATAAGACTATTTTAAAATGTAATAATTTTAGCTAAAATAAATAATACGTTACTTTTACGCTATAAATAAAGCACCCAATTAATAAAATATTTTTCTACTTTTTTAGTTTATTAATTACAATGAAATTTAATTTTTTATTTCTACTACTTTTAATTGGCTTTTGCAGTTTTTCGCAAAACGACAATTCGAACTATAAGACTAAAAAATTTAAAACAAAAAGCACCATACAATTAGACCGTGTTAGTATAAATTCTAGTTTTTTTAGGGTTACAAAAAAAGACAATACAGTTATAGATACCACAGCGTATACTATAGATTTTAACAAAGCTATTTTAACGTTTAAAACACCTGTAGATACAGATTCTATTATTGTAAGCTACCTTAAATTTCCAGATTTTTTAACTAAAACCTACAAGCAACTAGACGATGCTATTGTTGTAGAAAATACAGGAAACACTAATAAGTTATACCAATTAAAACAAACCAACTCGAAAAAAAATTATATCCCGTTTAACGGATTAACAACTTCTGGAAGTATTTCTAGAGGGGTTACTGTTGGTAACAACCAAAACTCGGTGTTAAATAGCGAATTAGATTTACAAATAAGCGGTAAGCTAAACGACAAAGTAACCCTTAGAGCCTCTATACAAGACGCTAATATACCTTTACAGGAAAGTGGATTTTCGCAACGCCTGGACGAGTTTGACCAGGTTTTTATTGAATTATCTAGCGATAAATGGAATATACGCGCTGGCGATATAGACCTACAAAATCAAGATTCTTATTTTTCTAGTTTCTCTAAAAGAGTACAAGGTTTATTAGTAAATACAAAACTAGGTAACGAAGACAAAGACATTAATCTTTTTGCAGCTGGAGCTTTAGTTAGAGGCCAATTTACAACCAGCCAATTTGTTGCTCAAGAAGGTAACCAAGGCCCTTATAAACTACAGGGCGGTAATGGCGAATTATTTGTGCTTATTGTGTCTGGAAGTGAAACCGTTTACGTAAACGGTATTGCAGTTAAACGTGGCGAAAACGAAGATTATATTATAGATTACAACGCGGGCGAAATTATTTTTAATGCCACATTTCCAATAACATCAGAAATGCGAATTACCGTCGATTACCAATTTAGCGAGCGAAATTATTCACGATTAATTGCCTACGGCGGTGGCAGCATTAAAAGTAAAAAATTAAATGTAGGTGTTTCGGTATATTCCGAAAACGATTCTAAAAATCAACCCTTACAACAAAATCTTACCGAAGCACAAGTTAATATTTTAGCAGACGCAGGCGACAACCAGGCGTTAATGGTAGCACCGTCGGAAGTACAAGATGTTTTAAACAGCAACCGCATACTTTATAAAAAAGAGATTGTAAACGGTATAGAAACATTTGTTTTTTCTAATAACCCAGAAGACGAATTATTTAGAGTAACCTTTACAAATGTTGGGCCCAACCAAGGCGATTATAATTTAAGTAATATTAATACCATAAACAACATTTTCGAATTTGTGGGTGTTTCGCAAGGCAGTTATGCCCCCGTAATACAATTAATAGCTCCAACAAAACTACAAATAGCGGTAATTAATGCCACCTATAAACCAACCGAAAAAACGAAAATATACACAGAAGCCTCTGCGAGTAAAAACGATTTAAACTTATTTTCTAATATAGATGACAACAATAACGACGGCTTTGCCGGTAAACTAAAAATTGAACAAAATATTATTAAAACCGATAGCTTATGGAATGCCAGCTTATATGTAGACGGCGACTATATTAGCTCTAATTACAGAAATATAGAAGGCTTATATAATCCCGAATTTAATAGAGATTGGAATTTAGACCAACCCAATAGCAACCAAATTGTAAGTAATTTAGGTAACCAAGCATTAATAAACGCAGGCATTAAATTATACCACCCAAATAAAGGCTCTATAAATTACCAATTTGAGCATTTAAATTTTTCTCAAGGTTTTAATGGTAATAGACATAGTACACAAACGCATTTAAATTTATATGGTATAAAACTGCACGCCAATGCTAGTTTTTTAAACACCACCACAAATGCCAATACATCTACTTTTTTTAGAGCTACAAACAAGGCGCTTTACAGTTTAAAAAACAGTTGGATTGGACTAAGATACGATGTCGAAAACAACCAACAAGAGGATGTTGCTACGAACACATTAACCCCATTAAGTCAAAAATTTAAATCTTACGAAATATTTACTGGCCTAGGCGACAGTACTAATGTTTTTGTAGAAGTTGGCTATAAAAATAGAGTAAACGATAGTGTTAGAAATAATATTTTACGTAAAGTAAACACCTCCAATACTTATTATCTAAACTCTAAATTAATACAATCTAAAAACACAAACTTATCGCTATTTGCAAATTATAGAACGTTAAATAATATAGATACCGATACAGAGCAATCAATCAACTCAAGGTTATTATTTAATCAAAAATTATTTAAGCAGTTTATACTATGGAATACTGTTTTAGAAACAAACTCTGGAGCGCTAGCACAACAAGATTTTACTTACGTAGAAGTAGAGCCTGGGCAAGGTATTTACACCTGGTTAGATTATAATAATAACGGCATACAGGAGCTAGAAGAATTCGAAATTGCGCAATTTCAAGACGAGGGACAATATATACGTGTCTTACTTCCTAATCAAGTTTTTATTAAAACACATCAAAACAGGCTTAGCCAAACACTAACCGTTAATGCTTCGCAGTGGGCTACGAGTAAAAATAAATTTAAAAAAATAGCGTCTCGATTTTACAACCAAACAAGTTATTTAATAGATAGAAAAATAAGACAAGATGGTAATAACTTTAATTTTAACCCTTTTACTAGCGATGCAGATAACCAATTGGGTTTACAACTAAATTTTAGAAATGTTTTATTTTTTAATAGAGGAAAACAACATTATACCACATCGTATACTTATCTAGAAAATAAATCTAGAAACAATTTTGCTATAGGGTTTATAGAAACAACTTTAAAGAGTCATCAAGCCAATTTTAATCATAAAATTAAATCGCATTGGTTATTAAATATCATTAGTAGTTATGACGAAAACACTAGTGTTAATGAAAATTTTGTTAGTAAAAACTACAATATACAAGGCACGAGGCTTAACCCTAAATTATCGTACTTGTTTAACGATAATGCTCAGTTTGATATATTTTATCAGTATAATAATAAAAATAACACCTCTGGCGCACAAGAAGCTTTAGAGCAACAAAAATATGGGGCTTCCTTTGCTTTTTCGAGTAAAAAAAGCGGTGGTCTAAACGGCGAGTTTAATTTTTTTAATAATAATTTTCTAGGAGATACAAACACTCCTGTAGCATACCAAATACTTGAAGGCCTGCAAAATGGTAAAAACTTTACTTGGAGCTTATTGGCTCAAAAAAAAATAACAAAGTTTCTAGATTTAAATCTTAGCTATTTTGGACGAAAAACAGAAACAAGTAAAACCATACACACAGGTAACATACAACTTAAAGCTTATTTTTAGCACATATTACACCTATTAACTCTATTTTTTTACTATCTTTTAATTAAAATCAAAAAAAACAGTTTAGGTAAAACCCAAACTGTTTTTATAATTTATATTTAGTAAAATACTATCTGTAAAATAATTGTGTACCCCAGTAACGACCATTAGCTTTAACAGCACTAAAACCGGTGTGCGTGTAACTAGGATTTTCTATACTCATTTTATGAGGCGGACTATTAAGCCAACCTTCAAGCATACTTTCTGGAGTGTTGTAACCCTGTATAATATTTTCTGCAGAGCCACGGCTATTCACCTCTCTACTAAGTATATTGTTTGTTTCGTTAAAATTAGAATGATTAAAATCATTTTGACATATCATGTGCTTAGAGTGTTTAAATGCTAAATAATTAGCAACAGTACCCTCCATAAGTGGATTAAGATTTATACTTTCTCTATGCTTATTTACTAAAACAATAAAGGCAGCGTTAAAAGCATCATCTTCAGATTGACTACAGTCTGTTTCATTACCAAAAGTTGTTTCTGGAAGCTCTGTTTTAGTATCGCTTGTAGTAAAACCGTCTATATTAGTCATTGGCTCTGTAGGAACCTCCATAGATGGTGTTGCGTTTTCTGGATCTGTAGTTTTCATATCATCGTCGTTACTACAAGATGATAGTAAAATAAGATTAAAAACAATTGCGTAAATGGCTTTAAGGGAAAGTCTCATTATTTTTTAAGTTTGTTTGGTTAATAGATCGTTAAAACCATATTTACGAGCTTTTTTTTATTTTAGATCTTTTTTGTGGTAATTCTCTTAAACTTAAGTTTTTTACATAAAAAAAGCCTTTCTAAATTAAAGAAAGGCTTTTTAATAAGTATGTGTTAGTATACTTTAGTCAAATATTAAAATTTATAACTTAAACCAACAGTGTAAAACGTTTGTAATCTGTTATCAACATCATCAAAAGATGTTGCAGTAGCTGGCACTTGTTGTAAAGCATTGTTTAAAGCTTCTTGTTTGTTGCTTCTTAATCCGAAATCGAAACCAACACCAATAGCTTTCCATAAAGTATAGCTAAAAGAGTTTGTCCAAGTTATGTTAGATAAATCGCTAGACTTATAACTTTGAAATGCAGTTACATTACTTTTAAAGTTTATACCTCCATATTGTTTTGTATAATCTGCAACTATTTTAGCACCTAAAGACGACTCGAAAACAGCATCATTATCACTAAATACAAAGTTGTAGTTTAATGGGTGTACAACTACAATTAAATTTTCTATTGGAGTCCATGTAAAACCAACACCAACATCTAAATATCCAGGATCGTTAAAGTTATCTAGAATTGTTGTTCTGTATTCTGCTAAAGCAGATACTGCTAAGGTTTTAGTAATATTTCTACCGTATAGAGATGTAATGTTAAAAACATCTGTTGCTGGTCTAAATTCGTTGTTGTCTATACCGTCGTCTAAGTCGTCAAACTTAACCCAGTTTAGGTTAACGTTTAAAGAGTTTCTCCAGAAAAACTTGTCTTGAATTAAGTTAGCATAAGCGTTAACAGTAAAGCCAATATTTCCTGAATTTACGTTTGGAGATCCTTGAGCAAACCAGTTTTCGAAACCAGAAATACTACCTCCTATGGTACCAAAGGCTCCTTTTCTCCAGCCTGGTAAAGCATCTATTTTTGCTTGTAAGGCGTCTGCTTCAGCTTGGGCTGCTTTAGCTATTTCTAATTTCTCAGCTTTTTTAGTTTGTAATTCGTCTTTAGTCTGTGCGTTCATCGAAAACATTCCGATACAAAAAGCAGCTAATAATAATCTTTTTTTCATTTTGAAATTTTAGATAATAATGTAGGTTAATAAATGTGCGTAAAAATACGCAATTTTATTTTTAATAATAAATCACTTCAATTTTTATTAGTGAACAATATTTAGACCCTTAAAAAAAAGAAAGTCACAAAAATTAAGATTATTTGCGTTTGTATAGTGGTACAGCCGAGCATGCCTCTCCATACATTATAGACTTCGCTACAGGCTTTAATAGGCTAGAAAGCATAATGTATGCATTTTGCGGCACAGGTTTATTAGAGCATCCTTTTATTATAATAGGTTTGTCCTTGTATACTGAGATATCTATTTTATTTAGCTCCTCTTGGTATATGCATGTTTCTAAGGTTTCTAAATTACCTATAATTGTTTTTTTTGAGTAATTTTCTAGATGTATACTAATTAGCATATATGCCCATCCAGGTATTATGGCATCTGTGCTACAGGTAAGTGCCACATAATTATTTTTATACTGCTCCCAATTATGGTTGGCAACCTGTGTTCTAAATTCTTTTTCTCTTAAAACAAGGCCTTCTAATAACCAATTTTTCACATCAAACAATACGCGTGCTCCTTCTGGGTAATAATCTTCTAGATTAATGGTTATTAGCTTACTGTTTGCAACGCGATTTACGATCTCGTCTGGCATAATATTAGATTTTTAAATTTAGATGAAGAGGTTATGATATTATTATAACATACCTAACTCTAGTTTAGCTTCTTCGCTCATTAAATCTTGTGTCCATGGCGGATCGAAAGTTATTTCTACTTCGGCATCGTTAACAGCATTTAAAGATTTTACTTTTTCTTCCACCTCGGCCGGTAATGTTTCTGCAACAGGGCAATTTGGTGTTGTTAAGGTCATTAATATTTTTACATCGTAATCTTCGTTTACAAAAACATCGTAAATTAAGCCTAATTCGTATATATCTACTGGTATTTCTGGATCGTAAATTGTTTTAAGTACATTTACTATCTTTTCTCCTAACGCTGCGGTATCTATTTTTTGTTCGCTCATGGCCTATATTTTTAGGGTAAGTATGTTATTTATTACTAAAGTTGTGTTTGGTAAGCAATTGCGTATAGCTTAAGTTGTTTTATCATGCTTACAAGTCCGTTAGCTCGTGTTGGCGATAAGTGTTCTTTTAGACCAATTTGATCTATAAAATCGGTATTTGCATCAATAATATCTTTTGGATGTTGATTTGAAAACGACCGAATTAATATTGCTATAATACCTTTAGTTATAATAGCATCACTATCGGCAGTAAATTCAATTTTATCGTCTTTTAATTCGGCATGAACCCAAACTTTACTTTGACATCCTTTTATTATGTTACTATCGGTTTTATACGCTTCTTTAATCATTGGTAAATCTTTACCCAGATCTATCATGTATTGATAACGCTCTTCCCAATCTTCAAACATTGAAAATTCTTCAATAATTTCGTTTTGTATGTCTGTAATGCTCACAATTATAAATTTTATGTAAAAATACAACAAGAAAAGTTGCTATTCAATATTTTTACTCAGGGATACAATGTCTTTAATAAGTGCTGCTATTTTTATATTTGGATTGCCTTGGTCGAAGGGTGGTGTTTCGAAGACTTTGTCATTTTTTGTAATAACTAATTTTGTTAATGCTGCTCCATCGAATAAAAAATCTTTAGAGGGCGATTTTAAATTTGGCAACTCTTCTACATTTATATCTTTTATATGATGTAACAACTGCTGCCATTGCTTATTACTATAATTTTTAATGTTTTTATTTATATTTGCAGCGCTTACATAAAAGTATTTAGAAGATATTTTAATACTTTTTTGTTCTTTGCGCGATTGTGTGCGGTATTCTATAATATAACTATTAGGTTTTGTTATATTTTGAACTGCCGTTTTTTGAGACTCGCAAGATTGTAGGCATAGGGCACTAAATAATAATACTATCCACTTCATTTAATAACTTAATTGTTGTTTAATAAAGATACAATAAAATAGGCCTAAAAAAATACTCGAGTCTTTTTAGGCCTATTTTGTAATATTTTTTATGTTTTTAAGAAAGCATCATTTTCGCTTTTTTTACCCCAGAAACTAAAATATCTATTTCTTCTTTTGTATTATAAAAAGCAAAAGAGGCTCTTACTGTACCAGGAATTTTATAAAAATCCATTATAGGTTGTGTACAATGATGCCCTGTTCTAACTGCAATGCCTAACTTGTCTAAAATGGTACCAACGTCGTATGGGTGTATGCCTTCTAGGTTAAAAGAAATAACAGACGTTTTGTTTGATGCTGTACCATAAATTTTTAATCCTTCTATGGTTTGTAATGCTTTGGTGGCGTAGCCTAAAAGTTCATTTTCGTATGCTGCAATATGTTCAAAACCAATAGAATTCATGTAATCTATAGCCGTACCAAATACGATACCTCCGGCAATATCTGGTGTACCTGCTTCGAATTTATGAGGTAAAGCTGCATAGGTTGTTTTTTTAAAGCTAACTTGATCTATCATCTCGCCACCTCCTTGGTATGGTGGTAATTTATTTAACCACGCTTCTTTACCATAAAGCATGCCTACACCTGTAGGACCACACATTTTATGTGCCGATGTTACATAAAAATCGACGTCTAACTCTTGCACATTAGGCTTAATATGTGGGCAAGATTGTGCGCCATCTATTAACACAGCCGCACCCACGTTATGTGCTTTTTCTATAATGTACTCTATAGGGTTAATAGTGCCTAAGGCGTTCGATATGTGGTTTACAAACACCAATTTAGTATGAGCTGTTAATAAGGTATCGTATACATCCATTAAAAGCTCACCCTCCAAATTCATTGGTATAACCTTTAATGTAGCACCAGTGCGTTCGCACAGCATTTGCCAAGGCACAATATTGCTATGGTGCTCTAAGGCAGACACAATAATTTCGTCGTTTTTGTTTAATAAACTAGCAAAACCATTTGCTACTAAGTTTATGCCGTGTGTTGTACCCGAAGTAAAAATAATTTCGTGGGCATGTTTTGCGTTAAAATGTTTTTGAATTTTTATACGAGACGCTTCATATAAATCTGTCGCCTCTTGACTTAGCGTATGTACACCACGGTGTATATTAGCGTTGTAATTAGAATAGTAATCTACAATAGCATCGATAACTTGTTTAGGTGTTTGCGATGTTGCTGCATTGTCTAAATACACTAATGGTTTCCCGTTAACTTTACGATTAAGTATAGGAAAGTCTTTTCTAATATTGTTTACATTAAGCATAACCTGTAGTTGTAGTACCCCACTAATGGAGTTGGTTTTATAGCTCAACGCACGAGCTACTGCTTTTACGCGGTTAGAGCTACAAGTAAATAATTTAAACATGTAGTTCCCTTTAAAAGAGAACTACATGTTATTTTTTTATAAATCGAATCCAATATTAACACCTAATTTTTTGGCAATAATATTTGTAATGCGTTGTTTAATTTCTGGAATTCTAACAGAGCTTAATACATTATTACTAAAAGCATACATTAACAATGCTTTAGCTTCTTTTTCTGGAATACCTCTAGAGCGCATGTAAAACATAGCGCTTTCGTCTAACTGACCAATAGTACAACCGTGAGAACATTTTACATCGTCTGCAAAAATTTCTAATTGAGGTTTTGTATTTACTGTAGCTTTATCGCTTAGTAATATGTTATTGTTAGATTGAAAAGCGTTTGTTTTCTGCGCTTCTTTTTCTACTATAATTTTACCATTAAATACTCCGGTAGACTGATCTCCAAATATACCTTTGTAATCTTGATGACTTTCGCAATTAGGCTCTATATGGTGTACTAATGTATTATGATCTACATGTTGCTTGTCGCTTAATATGGTAACTCCTTTTAAAATAGAGTCTATATGCTCTCCATTTTGATAAAAGTTTAAGTTGTTACGTATTAATTTACCACCAAAAGCAAAAGTATGTACCGATGCTATACTGTTATCTTTTTGCTTTATAAAAGTATTATCTATTAGTGATGCTGTTGCGTTATCATTTTGAATTTTATAGATATCTACAATAGCGCGCTTGTCTGCAAAAACCTCGGTTACACTATTTGTTAACACAGCATTACTAGATAAACTTTGATGTCTTTCTATAATTTGTACTTGCGCATTCTCTTCTACTACAATTAAATTACGTGGTTGCACCATAGATGCCGCCTCGTTACCTGTAGAAAAGTTTATAATTTGAATTGGTTTATCTACCAATTTATTTTTAGGTATGTGTATGTAAGCACCCTCGTTTGCAAAAGCCGTATTTAAAGATGGTAAACTGTCCTGTGTGGCCGCTTTGTTAAAATAACCATCTATAACCGTTTTATACTTTGGTTTTGTTAATGCCGAAGACATTAGGCAAACATCTATACCGTCGTGTGTTGTTTCTGATAAATGAGATGAATACTTACCATCTATAAAAACAAGTTTATAACTTTCTATATCGTGAATAAAATATTTTTTTACATCACTATACTCTAAAGCAGTGTCTTGCTTAGCTAATATGTTATAATCTTCTTTTAGTACTTTATTTAAAGACGTGTATTTCCATGCTTCTTCTTTTTTAGATGGGAATCCTTTTTCTTTAAATAATTTTATAGCATCACTTTTAATATCTTGAAGGCTTGTATCAATGTGTAATTGATCTTCTAGTATTAAATAGGACGATAATAACTTTTCTTTTAAATCCATGTTGTTAAGTGTTCAGTGTTTGCTGTTTTAATGGTACAGCTTTGTTACTGGTTACTAATTAAGCGTTCACTTCTTCTTTAATCCAATCGTATCCTTTTTCTTCAAGTTCGTGAGCTAATTCTTTACCTCCCGACTTTACAATTTTACCATCGTATAATACGTGTACGTAATCTGGCACGATATAATCTAAAAGACGTTGGTAGTGTGTAATTACAACAACGGCATTGTCTTTACTTTTTAGTTTATTAACACCGTTAGCAACAATACGTAACGCATCGATATCTAAACCAGAATCTGTTTCATCTAGTATTGCTAATTTTGGCTCTAACATGGCCATTTGGAAAATTTCGTTACGTTTCTTTTCTCCTCCAGAAAACCCTTCGTTAAGAGATCTTGATAAAAATTTTCTATCAATTTCTAATAATTCCGACTTTTCACGAATAAGCTTTAGCATGTCTTTTGCAGGCATGTCTTCTAAACCTTTAGCTTTACGCGTTTCGTTAATGGCTGTTTTTATAAAATTTGTTACAGATACGCCTGGAATTTCTACAGGGTACTGAAATGATAAAAACACACCTTTATGTGCGCGTTCTTCGGCATCTAGTTCATTTAAGTTTTCGTCGCTTAAAACAATATCTCCAGATTCTACTTCGTAATCTTCTTTACCTGCTACAACAGATGCTAAGGTACTTTTACCGGCACCATTAGGACCCATAATAGCATGAACTTCTCCAGCTTTTACCTCTAAATTAATTCCTTTTAAGATACTTTTACCTTCAACACTTGCGTGTAAATCTTTTATTTTTAACATAACTACTTGTTTCCTAATTTTACAACGTTGTTATTATCTTTGGCTTGTTTAGTAACACTAATTATTTCAAGAATTTCGACTTTGTCTTCCCAAAGAATTTTATCGTCTTTTTTATTGCTAATTTTTCCTTTTATTTTAACAGTCACCATATCGGTTGGTTCTGTTTTATATGTTTCTGCTAATTTATTTAGCTCATCTAGTTTATCGGTTAAATAAACACCATATATTTTATTTTGCGTTTGTAAAACTGCAGCACCATCGTAATATACAAAAGAGCCTCTTAGTTGTTTAATATCACTATCTGTCTTTAAGACCTCTTTGGTTTCTAAAATGGTATCTTCAGATTTTTTATCATTTTTACAACCTACCATTACTGTAAATATTAATAATATAAAAAGTGCTTTTTTCATTTTAAAATTGAGTTTTAGTTAACAATATCTTTTTACAAAAGCTTCAGTTTTTAACCTACAGATCCCTCTAAACTAATTTCTAATAGTTTTTGCGCTTCTACGGCAAACTCCATAGGTAACTTATTTAACACCTCTTTACTAAAGCCATTTACAATTAATGCAATCGCTTTTTCGGTGTCTATACCTCTTTGGTTACAGTAAAATATTTGGTCTTCACCAATTTTACTTGTCGTAGCTTCGTGTTCTATTTTTGCAGATTTGTTTTTAGCTTCTATATATGGAAACGTATGTGCGCCACATTCATTGCCCATTAATAAACTATCGCATTGCGAAAAGTTACGTGCATTCTCTGCTCTAGAATTTATTTGCACTAAACCACGGTAGCTGTTTTGAGATTTTCCTGCCGATATTCCTTTAGATATTATGGTAGATTTTGTGTTTTTACCAAGGTGAATCATTTTTGTTCCTGTATCGGCTTGTTGGTAATTATTTGTTACTGCTATAGAGTAAAATTCGCCTACCGAGTTATCACCTTTTAATACACATGATGGGTATTTCCAGGTTACTGCCGATCCTGTTTCTACCTGAGTCCAAGAAATTTTTGCGTTCTTTTCGCAAAGCCCACGCTTGGTTACAAAATTGTAAACACCACCTTTTCCTTCTGCATTACCAGGAAACCAGTTTTGTACTGTAGAGTATTTAATCTCGGCATCGTCCATAGCAATAAGTTCTACTACGGCAGCATGCAATTGATTTTCGTCTCTGCTTGGTGCTGTACAGCCTTCTAGGTAACTTACATAACTACCTTGGTCTGCTATAACAAGTGTTCTTTCGAACTGCCCTGTTCCTGCTTGGTTAATTCTAAAATATGTAGACAATTCCATAGGGCATTTAACTCCTTTTGGAATGTAACAAAATGAACCGTCGCTAAAAACAGCAGAGTTTAATGCTGCGTAAAAATTATCTTTAGTAGGAACCACCGTGCCTAAATACTTTTTTACAAGTTCTGGATGCTCTTTTATAGCTTCAGAAATACTCATAAAAATAATACCTTTTTCGCCTAATGTCTTTTTAAACGTTGTAGCAACAGATACAGAATCTACCACAATATCCATGGCAATGTTATTCATTTTCTTTTGCTCGTCTACAGAAATTCCTAACTTTTTATACATAGCTAGTAAATCTGGATCTACATCGTCTAAGGTTTTATTAGGATCTACGGCTGTAGGAGCAGAGTAGTATGCTATAGACTGAAAATCTGGTTTTTTATAATTCACATTTGCCCATTCTGGCTCTGTCATTTCTTTCCAAATTTTAAAGGCTTCAAGCCTCCAATCTGTCATCCATTGTGGCTCGTCTTTCTTTTTAGAAATGGCACGCACAATATCCTCATTAAGACCTACAGGAAACGTTTCAGATTCTAAATCGGTATAAAATCCATACTCGTATTCTTTTGTTTTTAGCTCTTCGCGTAAATCATCCTCGGTATACTTCGACATAATTCTTTTTTTGTTTTTTTATAATGAAAATGACTCGCCACAACCACAAGTACGGTTGGCGTTAGGATTGTTAAAAACAAAGCCTGTACCGTTTAAGCCTCCAGAGTATTCTAGAGTGGTTCCTATAAGGTACAAAAAGCTCTTTTTGTCTACAATAATTTTTATATCATTGTCTACAAACACCTTGTCGTCATCTTGTTGTTCTTTATCAAACTTTAAATCATAAGAAAGTCCAGAGCAGCCACCACTTTTTACGCCAACACGTACATAATCTGTACTAGCATCAAAGCCCTCGTCTTGCATAAGCTCTATCACTTTCTTTTTTGCTATTTCTGAAACTTTAATCATAATTTTAATCTTTTTTATACTTGAATATTAGGAAAATAAATCTGCACTACACGCCTTATATTTAAGTGTTTATACCTAAAAATCATTTTTTTTATCAAGATGATTTCTAAATAGAGTACAAATATACAACTTAAGTCATGTATTTCCATATAACCTAACATATAATTGTTGGACGTTAATAGGTCTTGCATTAAACACTTTAACACCTTAATTTACGACAACATTTAATTTTTGCTTTTTTTACTTTTTTTTATACATAGCCTTCTTATTTTTGTAGCATGATAGAAGATAAAAATCAACCTCGTACCAGTTTAAGTGCTTTAGGAGAGTTTGGACTTATAGAACACTTAACTAAAAATTTTAAAATTGAACAAAATTCAACAATAAAAGGTATTGGAGATGATGCTGCAGTACTCGATTTTAAAAATAAATCTATTGTTGTAACAACAGATTTACTTGTAGAGGGTGTGCATTTCGATTTAACATACGCGCCATTAAAACACTTAGGATATAAGGCTGTTGTAGTTAACCTATCTGATGTCTATGCTATGAACGCTAAAGCAACACAAATTACAGTATCTATTGCTGTTTCTAACCGATTCCCGCTAGAAGCCTTAGAGGCGCTTTATGCTGGTATTGAAACAGCAGCAAAATTATACAATGTTGATGTTATTGGTGGCGACACATCATCATCTAAAACAGGTTTAATTATATCTGTAACTGCTATTGGCGAAGTAGAAGCCGGAAAACAAGTATACAGAACAGGCGCTAAACCAAACGATTTACTTGTTGTTACTGGAGATTTAGGCGGTGCCTATATGGGACTTCAAGTATTAGAACGCGAGAAAGAAGTCTTTAAAGTTAACCCTAACAACCAGCCCGATATGGATGCGTACGCCTATATTATGGAGCGCCAACTAAAACCTGAAGCTAGACAGGATATTGTTAAGCTATTAGCAGATCTTGATGTAACACCGACCTCTATGATTGATATTAGCGACGGCTTATCTTCAGAAATTTTACATATCTGTAAGCAAAGCAATGTAGGCTGCGATTTATATGAAGACAAGATACCGCTGGATCCTGTTGTTATTTCTACCTGCGAAGAGTTTGAAATAGACAGCACAATGGTGGCTTTAAATGGTGGCGAAGACTACGAGCTATTATTTACTATATCTCAAGCCGATTTTCCTAAAATAAAAGCCAACCCCAATTTAAC
>CALHCQ010000170.1 GCA_937936645.1 uncultured Algibacter sp. | reverse complement strand
GCAAAAGATGTACCGAAAGATTGAGATGCTCCATCTACTATCGCATCATCAGCGCTTGTTAAATTTGTTTGGTAGTAAGTGTCTACGCTACCAGTAATAGATAATTTTTTTGTGTCATCTTGAGCAAATAAACTTGTTGCTGCAAAAAGCATTGAAAGTGTTAAAATTTTTTTCATTGTAATTTAATTTTGGTTATTAATTTTCTAAAATTTCTTTAAGACGGTTCAAATCTATATCAAAAAGATGTAACCCCCATAAAAAATAGGGGTTAATGAATAACTTTTGTAGATATTCTATTTTTTACCCTGTTTTTTTAGAGGTATTCGTTTTATTTTGCTGTTTTATGAATTTTTGTTAATACTTGTTCTTGTGGTATTGTTAAGTATTTGGGTGTTTTATTGGCTTTATAGTGAGTAAATTGGCCTTTTTTTATGCATATTACATGTTTTACGGTAAAACCATATATAAGGATTAGGTATTTGTAAAAAAAGGGAAGTATTATTGGTTAATCGCTATTTTAAACTTCGGTTAGGCTAAAAAATCGAAATAATGTTTTTGGTATTAGTATTATTTAAATACTAGTGAGTATCTTTGTTGTTCGACGCTATTTTTAATCCAAAAATGTAGATCATGCTGAAGAAACAAGGACTCTATTTACCTGAATTTGAACACGAAAATTGTGGTGCAGGTTTTATTTGTAATCTTAAAGGAGAGAAAACAAATCAAATTATACACGATGCTCTAGAAATTCTTGTAAAATTAGAACACCGTGGAGGTGTAAGTGCAGATGGTAAAACCGGTGATGGTGCTGGTTTGTTAATCGATATTCCTCACGATTATTTTAAACGTGTTTGCGAATTCGATATTCCTGCACAACGCGAATATGCTGTTGGTATGGTGTTTTTACCTAAAGTAAAAAACCAATATCAATTTTGTAAAGATATTTTTGAAAAAGAAATTAAAGCTCAAGGCTTAACAATATTGGGATGGCGTGTGGTGCCTGTAGATGCTTCTCAATTAGGAGAAATTGCATTGGCAAGCGAGCCTAGTATAGAGCAATTATTTATAGGTAAAACCGAAGCTATAGACGAGGCTACTTTTAAAGCTAAGTTATATGCTGCTAGAAAAATAACAGAACATGCCGTGCGTGTTTCTAAAATGTCGCAAAGCGATTATTTTTACGTGCCAAGTTTGTCTACCACAACCCTTATATATAAAGGTATTATTATGCCAGAAGATATAGGGCCTTATTTTACAGATTTACAACAGGAAGATTTAGTAACGCGTTTAGCCTTAGTACACCAACGTTTCTCTACCAACACCATGCCAGCATGGGAGCTTGCGCAGCCGTTCCGTTTTATGTGTCAAAATGGAGAAATAAATACCTTACGTGGTAACGTTAGTAGAATGCGTGTGCGCGAAGAAATCATGAAAAGTGATGTTTTTGGACCACAAATAGAAAAGTTATTCCCAATTATATTACCAGGTAAATCCGATTCTGCTTCTATGGATATGGTTGTCGAACTGTTAACACATACAGGGCGTTCTTTACCAGAGGTCATGATGATGATACCAGAAGCATGGGAGAAACACAAAACGATGTCTGACGAAAGAAAGGCGTTTTACGAGTACAACTCTTGTTTAATGGAACCATGGGATGGGCCAGCATCTGTACCATTTACAGATGGTGACTATGTAGGTGCCTTATTAGATCGTAATGGTTTACGTCCTTCTAGATATACCGTTACCAAAAGTGGTAAACTAATTATGTCATCAGAAATTGGTGTTGTAAAGGTAGAGCCAGAAGACGTAGAAAGCCACGGACGTTTAGAGCCAGGAAAAATGTTCTTGGTAGACATGAACGAGGGTCGTATTATTAACGATGAAGAAATTAAAAGTAAAATTGTTTCCGAAAGGCCATACCAAGAATGGTTAGACCAAACAAGATTACATTTAAAAGATATACCATACACAAGCGCTACATGCCCAATAGAAACTATTGACGTAAAAACAAGACAGCGTTTGTTTAACTATACTATAGAAGACATACAAGAGGTTATTACACCAATGGCTATTGTTGGTAAAGAAGCTCTAGGTTCTATGGGTATAGATACACCGTTAGCTGTACTGTCCGACAGACCACAGTTAATATCTAACTACTTTAAGCAATTATTCGCACAGGTAACCAACCCACCATTAGATGGTATTCGTGAAGAAATTGTAACAGACATTAGTTTGTCTTTAGGTGAGGATAGAAATATTTTCGACATTACAGAAAAGCAGTGTAGAAAATTAAAAATACAAAACCCAGTAATATCTAACGGCGATCTAGAAAAAATTAGAAACATTAGTGTCGATGGTTTTAAAAGTGAAACCATACAAATGCTATATGCTAAAGATAAAGGACTTAATGGTCTAGAAGATGCTTTAGATGCGATTATAGTTAAAATAGAAAAAGCATTATTACGCGGTACTAATATTATTATCTTATCAGATAGAGGTGTTAATAAAGAGTTTGCACCAATACCAGCATTATTAGCTTGTTCTTTTGTACATCACCAAATGAACCGTTTACGTAAACGTTCTTACTTCGATATTATTATCGAATCTGCAGAGCCACGTGAACCACACCATTTCGCTACCTTATTTGGTTATGGCGCATCTGCCATAAACCCATACATGGTAAACGAAATTATTAGAATGCAAGTTAAAGAAGGTTTCATTACCGGTATAGACGAGCAAAAAGCCGTAGATAACTTTAACAAAGCTATTGGTAAAGGGTTACTTAAGGTTATGAACAAAATTGGAATCTCTACATTACACTCTTATAGAGGTTCTCAAATATTCGAAATTGTTGGTTTTAACTCGCAATTTGTAGAAAAGTATTTCCCATACACAGCTTCTAGAATAGAAGGTATTGGTTTATACGAAATAGAAAAAGAAATAAACGAGCGTTACAAATACGCTTACCCAGACACTTTAATAGATAAACGTTTAGGTTTAAATATTGGTGGCGATTATAGATGGAGACGTAATGGCGAGCGCCATATGTTTAACCCAACAACTGTAGCAAAACTACAACAAGCGGTTAGGTTAAGCGATCAAGCAAGTTACGACGTTTACGCAAAGGCTATTAACGAGCAGTCTAAAAACCTACTTACTATACGTGGTTTATTTGAGTTCGATAACTTCGATCCAGTACCACTAGACGAGGTAGAGCCATGGACCGATATTGTTAAGCGCTTTAAAACAGGAGCCATGTCTTATGGGTCTATATCTAGAGAAGCACACGAAAACTTAGCCGTAGCGATGAACCGTATTGGTGGTAAATCGAACTCTGGAGAAGGTGGAGAAGATAGAAAACGTTTTATTCCAGATGCCAACGGCGATAGTCGTAACTCTGCCATAAAGCAAGTAGCCTCTGGGCGTTTTGGTGTAACATCGCACTACTTAACAAACGCTAAAGAGATACAAATAAAAATGGCTCAAGGTGCAAAACCTGGAGAAGGTGGGCAATTACCAGGAGAAAAAGTATTACCATGGATTGCATCGGCACGTAACTCGACACCTTTTGTTGGGTTAATTTCGCCACCACCACACCACGATATTTACTCTATCGAGGATTTAGCACAATTAATCTACGATTTAAAAAATGCAAACCGCGAAGCTCGTGTAAACGTTAAATTAGTATCAGAAGTTGGTGTAGGTACCATTGCCGCTGGTGTATCTAAAGCTAAAGCCGATGTTGTTTTAATATCTGGTTACGATGGTGGTACAGGAGCATCGCCGCTTACCTCTTTAAAACACGCTGGTTTACCTTGGGAACTTGGTTTAGCAGAAGCACAACAAACCTTAGTGTTAAACAATTTACGTTCTCGTATTGTTGTAGAGTGTGACGGGCAATTAAAAACAGGTCGCGATGTTGCTATTGCTGCTTTATTAGGAGCCGAAGAATTTGGTTTTGCAACAGCACCATTAGTAGCCTCTGGTTGTATTATGATGCGTAAGTGTCACTTAAATACGTGCCCAGTAGGTATAGCAACTCAAGACAAAACACTTAGAGCAAACTTTAAAGGAACACCAGAACACGTGATTAACTTTTTCTACTACATCGCAGAAGAGTTAAGAGGTATTATGGCACAGTTAGGGTTTAGAACTATGGACGAGATGATTGGCCAAACGCATAAAATTAATGCTAACAAAGCCATTACACATTATAAAGCTAAAGGGTTAGATTTATCTTCTATTTTACACAGGCCAGCAGCATACAGCGAAATGCCTGTTAAAAATTCTGAGAAGCAAGATCATAATTTAGACAATGTTTTAGATATTTCTATCTTAAACAAAGCTAAAACAACTATAGCAAATAAAGTAGCAACAACTTTAGAGTTCCCTATAACAAACATTAACCGTTCGGTAGGTGCTATTATAAGTAACGAAATATCTAAAGTTCATGGTCACTTAGGTTTACCAGACGATACTTTAAATATTAACTTTACAGGATCTGCAGGACAAAGTTTTGGAGCCTTTGGTGCCCCAGGAGTTACCTTTAATTTAGAAGGTAATACAAACGATTACTTAGGTAAAGGTTTATCTGGAGCCAAATTAATTATAAAGAAACCAGCTAAAGCAGATTTTGTTGCCGAGGATAATATTATTGTAGGTAACGTATGTTTATTTGGTGCCGTAAATGGTGAAGCTTACATTAACGGTATTGCAGGCGAGCGTTTTGCAGTACGTAACTCTGGTGCAACAACCGTTGTAGAGGGTGTAGGAGATCACTGTTGCGAATACATGACTGGTGGTAAAGTTATAGTGCTAGGAGCTACTGGTAGAAACTTTGCTGCAGGTATGAGTGGTGGTATAGCTTATGTATACGACCCAGAAAATAAATTTGTTAACGGGTTATGTAACACAGAAACTATCGATTTTGAAGACATCTTACCAGAAGATGCAGCCGATTTAAAAGGTTGGATACAAAAGCATGTTGCTTACACCGATAGTAATCTAGCTAAGAAATTACTAGCAGATTGGGATAATACTTTAAAGAATTTTGTTCGCATTATGCCAACAGAATACAAAAAAGCATTAGCACGTTTAGCAAAAGGAGAAGTAATGGTTGAAGAATTAGAAACAGTATAATACAATGGGAAAAGTAACAGGTTTTAAAGAATTCGAAAGAAAAGATGAAGCATACAAGCCCGTAGAAGAGCGTGTAAAGCATTATAAAGAATTTACAGTCCCTTTAGATGATAAAGAAATTACAGAACAAGGGTCGCGTTGTATGGACTGCGGAATTCCATTTTGCCACAGTGGTTGCCCACTAGGTAATTTAATTCCAGATTTTAACCATATGGTACACCAAGGTGAGTGGAAAAAAGCCTCATGGATTTTACACTCTACAAACAACTTTCCAGAATTTACGGGTCGTTTGTGTCCTGCTCCATGCGAGCAAGCTTGTGTATTAGGTATTATAGAAGATCCTATCTCTATAGAAAATATAGAAAAGAATATTGTAGAGCGTGCCTTTAAAGAAGGGTGGATTAAACCACAACCGCCAAAAACAAGAACCGGTAAAAAAGTAGCCGTTGTAGGTTCTGGACCAGCAGGTCTAGCCGCTGCACAACAGCTTAACAGAGCAGGGCACTTAGTGACTGTTTTTGAACGTGATGATGCTGTTGGTGGTTTATTACGCTACGGTATTCCTAACTTTAAAATGGAAAAAGGAATCATAGATCGTCGTGTTGCCATTTTAGAAGCCGAAGGTATTGTGTTTAAAGTAAACGCTAACGTTGGTGTTAATGTATCTATAGACGAGCTAAAAGCATTCGATTCTATCGTGCTTTGTGGCGGGTCTACAGAAAGAAGAAGTTTACCAACACCTGGTATCGATGCCGATGGTGTTGTGCAAGCGATGCATTTTTTAACACAACAAACTAAAGTTGTATTTGGACAAGAGGTAAAAGATCAAGTATTAGCTACAGGTAAAGATGTTATCGTTATTGGTGGTGGAGATACAGGATCCGATTGTATTGGTACTTCTAACCGTCAAGGGGCTAAATCGGTAACTAATTTCGAAATTATGCCTAAGCCACCAGGACACAGATCACCAAAAACACCTTGGCCATACTGGCCTTTACAGTTAAAAACATCTTCGTCTCACAAAGAAGGGGTAACGCGTAACTGGTTAATAAACACAAAAGAGTTTATTAAAGACGAAAACGGTAAACTAATAGCACTTAAAACGGTAAACGTAGAGTGGGAAATGATACCTGGAGAACGTCCTAAATTAATAGAAATTGAAGGTACAGAAAAAACTTGGCCTTGCGATTTAGCTTTACTAGCACTTGGTTTTACAGGTCCAGAAAGCACTATTGCAGATCAATTAGGTATAGACAGAGATGCACGTTCTAATTATAAAGCCGAGTATGGTAGTTACCAAACGAATGTACCTCATGTTTTTGCTGCTGGAGATATGCGTCGTGGACAATCTTTAATTGTTTGGGCAATATCCGAAGGTAGAGAGGCTGCAAGACAGGTTGATATTTACTTAATGGGTAAATCGGATTTACCAAGTAAAAATGCATCTGGCGATTTATTAGGTGTATAATAAGGATACTTACTAAAGCCATTGGCTTTTTAATAAAATACAAAAGACCGTTACATTAATTTGTAATGGTCTTTTTTTGTCTTAATCTAAATGTAAACAAATAACAAGATTTTATTAGACATCATCATTTTCTTGATGCCCATTTTCTAAAATCAATATAAAATTCTTAGACTATTTTATTTATTATTTTTGTGATGTGGTCTGCATCTAGCGCGATGCTTTGCTGTAGTTCTTGTACGGTGCCATGCTCTATAAAAGTGTCTGGAATACCTAAAATTTTAACGGTGTTTTTGTAGTTGTGTGTTGTTATAAATTCTAGAATAGCACTTCCAAAGCCGCCTTTAATACTATGGTCTTCTAATGTTATAATGGTACCGTATTTTGTACATATATCATGCAATAAGGCATGGTCTAGCGGTTTTACAAATCGCATGTCGTAGTGTGCAATTACTTGGGGGTTGTTGCAATTATTTATGGCTGTTGTCGCATTTTTTGCCATGGTGCCTATGGTTAAAACAGCCAATGTATTTAAACCCGTTTTTAAACAAGTTGCTTTACCTATTTCTATATTATTAAAAGGTTGTTTCCAGTTTATTAGCTCGCCTCGACCTCTAGGGTATCTTATCGCTATGGGGTGTTTTAAGCCTTGCTGTGCCGTGTACATGATATTGCGTAATTCTACCTCGTTTCTAGGTGCAAAAATAATAAGGTTTGGTAGGGCTCTTAAAAACGAAATATCGAAAACACCGTGGTGTGTAGCGCCATCTTGCCCCACAAGTCCGGCACGATCTAAACAGAATATTACAGGAAGATTCTGTATAGCCACATCATGAATAATTTGATCGTAAGCCCGTTGTATAAATGTAGAATATATATTGCAAAAAACCACCATGCCTTGTGTAGCCATACCAGCAGCTAGTGTTACAGCATGTTGTTCTGCTATACCAACATCAAAAGCACGTGTAGGCATGGCATCCATCATATATTTTAACGAACTACCTGTAGGCATGGCTGGTGTTATACCAACAATTTTTGGGTTTTTCTTAGCCAAGTCTAAAATAGTATACCCAAAAACATCTTGGTATTTTGGCGGTTGTACTATGTTATCTTTGGTAATTAAATCGCCAGTAATGGCATTAAATTTACCTGGTGCATGGTATGTTACTTGTTGTTCTTCGGCCTGTTTTAGTCCCTTACCTTTTTTAGTAATAACATGTAAAAATTTAGGACCTTCTATACTTTTTAAGCGATTTAATTCGGCTATTAATTTTGGTAAATCGTGACCATCTATAGGTCCAGAATAATTAAAATTTAGGGCTTCGAATATATTATCTTGTTTTTGTGTGCCTTTTTTAACATTGGTTAAATACATTTTTAAAGCGCCAACACTAGGGTCTATACCTATAGCATTATCATTTAAAATAACCAATAAATTCGCATGAGTAACCCCGGCATGGTTTAAGCCTTCAAAAGCCATACCGCCAGCAATACTAGCATCGCCTATAACCGCAATGTGTTGTTTGGTATTATTTCCATTTAATTGCGAAGCTATGGCCATGCCCAAAGCAGCCGATATTGATGTAGAGGCATGCCCAACCCCAAAACTATCGTAAATGCTCTCGTCTCTTTTAGGAAAACCGCTTATACCATCTATTTGCCTGTTGGTGTGAAATATGTTTTTTCGGCCTGTTAAAATTTTATGCCCATAGGCTTGATGTCCCACATCCCATATAAGCTGGTCGTTTGGGGTGTTAAATACATAATGCAAGGCAATTGTAAGCTCTACAACGCCTAAGCTAGCCCCCAAATGCCCTTCTTTTACAGCAACTATATTTATAATAAATTCTCGTAGCTCTTTGGCTAATTTAGGTAAATGTTCGGGTTTTAAAAGCCGCAGCGCCTTAGGCGATGTAACGGTATCGAGTATATTATTTTGCACACCACAAAAATACAAGTTTTTTATCTTTTATTAGTTACACATACTATTTTGTAGAATGTCTTATTTGTACAACGAACGTAAAAGTTAATCTGTTAAATTGTATTTTTGTATTATGATAGAACCTTTTGATGATCATTATTTTATGAAAAAAGCACTTCAAGAAGCTGAAGCTGCTTATAAACAAGGCGAAATTCCTGTGGGTGCTGTTATTGTTGTCGATAATAAAATTATTGCTCGCGGGCATAATTTAACAGAGACATTAAACGATGTAACGGCCCATGCCGAAATGCAAGCTATAACGGCTGCTGCTAATTTTTTAGGCGGTAAATATCTTAAAAAGTGCACCTTATATGTCACTTTAGAGCCTTGCCAAATGTGTGGGGGAGCGCTCTATTGGAGCCAAATATCGCATATTGTTTATGGAGCTAGAGATCTAGACCGCGGTTGTATTCATTTACAAACCAAATTGCATCCTAAAACCACTATTAAAGGAGGTGTTTTAGAGCAAGAAGCTGCAACGTTATTAAAGCGTTTTTTTGAAGCGCGACGTGGTTTAAATTAATTTTAGTCTAGCTTTTCTGTTAGCTTTTTAAATGTTTTTTTCGGATTTTTATTTTCGTATAAAATCGCATATACGGCATTAATAATAGGTAAGTTTATTTTCTTTTTATACTTACTACTTATTAATTGGGCGCTTTTTGTAGCGTAATACCCCTCGGCAATCATATTCATTTCCATCTGTGCCGATTTTACGGTGTAGCCCTTACCAATCATGTTTCCAAACATACGGTTTCTAGAAAAAACCGAATAACCTGTAACGAGTAAATCGCCTAAATAAGCCGAATTATTAATGTTGCGTTTCATTTTATGAATTTGCTTAATAAAGCATTTCATTTCCCGTATGGCATTACTCATTAACACACTCTGAAAATTATCGCCATAGCCCAAGCCATGCGCAATACCAGCAGCAATGGCATAAATATTTTTTAGCATGGTTGCATATTCAACCCCAATAATATCGTCACTAATTTTAGTTTTAATATAATCGCTAGCAAGGGCGTTTGCTATATGTTGCGCCTTCGCTTCATTAGCACACGATATGGTTAAGTACGACAAACGCTCTAAGGCAACCTCTTCGGCATGACAGGGCCCTGCAATTACCGCAATGTTAGAATAAGGTATATTATACTCATCATGAAAATGTTCGCCAACAAGTAAGCCTGTTTCTGGTATAATACCTTTTACAGCAGACACGATGGTTTTGTTAGCAATATCTATGCTTAGTTTTTGCAATTCGCTGTACATAAAAGCACTTGGTATGGCAAAAATTAATATATCGGCATAGGTTGCTATTTCATTTATATCGTTACTAATATGTAGTTGCTCTAAATGAAACTCTACAGAGCTTAAGTAATTAGGGTTATGTTGTTCTTCTAAAAGGTGTGTCTTTGTATGGGCACTACGCATGTACCAACCCACTTCGTTAAGGTTTTCGCAAAGCATTTTCACAATAGCTGTTGCCCAACTTCCTGCACCAAAGACGGCGTATTTTAAAGGTTTGTCCATAAAAAAAATAACATATTGTTGTGTTCAAAAATACATAAAATATTAAAGATGGGTTCGTATTGAAATAACTAAGAATTATTTTTTGGCATAGGTTTTGAAATTATATCCACAGATAACCTTTTAAAGCGATTGATTATGAAAAGGATAAAACTATTTTTCACTTATATATGTATACTCGTATTCTTTACGTCTTGTTATACCGAAGTGATAGAAGACACCATTGTAGAGCAACCTCAATTATCTGTTAATAACTTGCTAGAAGCATACGATTTGTGGTATGTAGATATTAACCAAACCAAAGGTTTTGGCGAAACTTTATTTTTACAACAAGCCTTTACACTATCTTTTATAGATGGTACCATTTATGCCAATAATAATTTGGTAGGCATAGGTGAGCAAGGCGACGGTTTTGGTGTAAGCATTGCAAATTACGAGGCTTATAATATGGTTTTAGATGTAAATCATGTTTTAGATGGTTTTTCTAGTTTCGATATTTATACCATAAATAGTAATACCATAGAGCTTTATAACCCGGCAACCGACACCTCGTACTTTTTAATAGGCCACCAACGCGCTACGTTCGATTATAACAGCTTGTTTTACGATAATATAACTTACTTTTTACAAGAATACGATGCTTGGGAGAAAACCTATACCAGCCGCTTAGGGGCTATTAATGAATTTGATAACGAAAATTATCTGGCATTTTTAGAAACAAATAACGATTCGCAATTTTTAAGCGCTCAAGCTACAAATGTAACACATGTAAATACCATTACTTGGAATTTTACAGGGGTTTATAACATACAAGATGTCGCAGGAACAAATACTGTAAAAAGCTTAACATTAAATTATGATTTCTTTGACAATGATTTTTTCGAGTTAAGCGTTATTAATGAAAGTAACATTGCTTTATACCATGTAAAGTCTAGAACCACGTACGAGTTTCAAGGCGTAAATTACATACCGTTTTTAAAAACAGTAACAACAAATAAAGCCGTGTTAAAGACTAAAGAAAAAGAGATTATCAAGAAAAGAAAATTAAAAAGCAAACGGGTAAAAAACCCTAGAAGCTCTACAAGACTATAATAATTTTGGTTAGTTATTAATGTTAAACACCTTATAAAGACATACTTTTATAAGGTGTTTTTTTATATGTTAACTATAAAATCCCATCTTGTCTATATACTCCCAAACATGCTTTGGTAACATAGGTTTTATGTTTGTACGGTTTTTTATTGCCTTACGAATGTAGGTAGAAGACAGCTCCATGATTGGCGCATCTATGTTATGTATTTTAGCATGCCCATTAAAGCGCGTTTCTATTTGGCCGCTAGATATTCTAGGATACACATAAATATGGTGATTTTCTAAAATAACCTCGTGGTTTTTCCATTTATGAAAACCCTTTAAATTGTCTTCGCCCATAATTAAAGAAAACGTATTTGCAGGATACTTTTCCTGTATATAAGCCAGTGTGTTTACGGTATAATTAGGTTGCGGCAATTTAAATTCAATATCGCTAGGTCTTAACTTATCGTAATCTTTGGTGGCCAGGTGTACCATTTCCAGACGTTCGTAATTATCTAATAAACTGGCTTTCTTTTTAAAAGGATTATGTGGGGTAACAACAAACCAAACTTGGTCTAGGTCGCTATGCTCTGCCATATAATTGGCAATAACAAGGTGGCCTATGTGTATGGGGTTAAAAGAGCCAAAATACAATCCTACCTTCATGTGTTTCTTTAAGCTTTTATAAAGTTGTTTACTAAAGTTTCGGCATCTGTAAGCGCCTTTTCTAGGGTGTCGTTAATAATTATAGTATCGAAAAGTGGTGCCGTAGCCAGCTCTGCCGATGCTTTAGCAACACGCATATTTATTTTATCTTCGGTTTCGGTTTGGCGTTTTTTTAATCTAATTTTTAGCTCGTCTACGCTAGGTGGCTTTACAAAAATAGCCAGTGTTTGTTCTGGAAATTTGCGTTTTATGCGTAAGCCGCCAGACACATCAATATCAAAAATAACCGTTTTACCCTTTGCCCAAATACGCTCTACTTCGGTTTTAAGAGTGCCGTAAAAATTATCTCTGTATACCTCTTCCCATTCTAAAAAGTCATCGTTTTTAATTTTACTTTTAAAATCGCTAGCCGATAAAAAGTAGTAGTCCTTAGCATGGGTTTCTGTATTGCGTTTTTCTCGGGATGTTGCAGATATC
>CALHCQ010000169.1 GCA_937936645.1 uncultured Algibacter sp. | reverse complement strand
GTTGTTTTTCTTTATGCATTACCGCTATTACCCCTTTGCTGGGAGCAAATAGGTAGGCCATTAAAAAAAGCAATCCTAACATGGTTGTTATAGAACCTGCAATAGAGGCGTCTAAATAATGTGCTAACCAATAACCAGATATTGCACAAAAAACACCAAAACTTATAGCGAGTGCTAACATGCGTTTTAGGTTATTTGTTAAAAGGTATGCTGTGGCAGCAGGTGCAATCATTAAAGCAACAACTAATACTGCGCCAACGGCGTCGAAAGAACCAACGGTGGTTATAGACGAAACACTCATTAAACCATAGTGCATGAGTGCAGGCGAAAAGCCTAGTGATGCTGCTAAACCTTTGTCGAAAGTACTTATTTTTAGTTCTTTAAAAAAAGCGATTAATAGTAGTGTGGTTAGTACTAAAATACTACCAATAATCCATAAGGCTTTTGGCCCTAAATCTGTATTGTAAAGTTCTAATCTGTCAAACGGTGCAAAGGCTAGCTCGCCAAGCAAAACAGCATCGACGTCTAGATGTATGTCGTTTGCATTTTTAGCAATTAATATAACACCAATACTAAAAAGGGTAGGGAATACTAAGCCTATGGCGGTGTCTTCTTTTACTAAACCTGTTTTTTGAATGTACTCTACCAATACCACGGTTATAATACCTGTAAGCGTAGCCAATAAAATTAATAAAGGCGAATTTAAATCTTCAGTAATAAAAAAACCAATAACGATACCTGGTAGAATAGAGTGGCTAATTGCATCGCTAATCATGGCCATTTTACGTAGCACTAAAAAGGTGCCTGGTATGGCGCAGGCAATAGCTACCAAACTAGCAATAAGTTGTATTTCTATTTGCGAGCTACTCATTATTCTTTATTTTGTTGGTTGTACAAATTAGCCGCTTTTTGGTAGCCTAACTCGGTTAGGCTCCAGGTATTTCCTGTAAGTGTAACGTATTGTTTATCTACAAGTTTTTTTAGTGTGTTTTTAGTGTACCCTTGAAAATTATTTAAAATTTTTATAGTGTGCGGGTGTGAAATATCTTCGTGTGTTTCTGCAATATTGTACATAAAAGCTAATGTTTTATGAAGCTCTAAATCTCTACGATTTTTTATAAAGCGTATTTGCTTAAATAACAAGCCTCTACTAGGAGAAAATATAAACGATATTAAAACAAAAATACCAGCAACAATAACAATAACAGGTCCTGTAGATAAATTATTTTGACTAGCGCTAATAGCCGTTCCCATAACCCCAGAGCAAGCACCAAATGTAGCAGCAAGGGCTACCATTACCCCAAGGCTGTTAGTCCATTGTCTTGCTGCAGCTGCAGGTGCTAGTAACATAGCACTCATTAAAACCACACCAACGGTTTGTAAACCTAAAACAATGGCTAGTACTATAAACGAGGTTATTAAAATATCTATAAATTTAGTGTTAAAGCCCAGTGTTTTTGTGTAATCGGCATCAAAAAGTAAAATTTTAAATTCTTTCCAGAATAGCAGTAAAACAATTAAGCAGGCGCTTGTTACAATGGCCATAAGCCAAACATCGCTAATTAGCAAAGTTGCTGCTTGACCAAATAAATATTTATCTAAACCCGCTTGGTTGGCGTTAGGTTGTTTTTGTATAAAGGTAAGTAGTAGCATACCAAAACCAAAAAACAGCGAAAGTATTAACCCTAAGGCAGTGTCCGATTTTAAGTGGGTTTTTTTAATAATACCACGAATCCAGAAAGTGCCTATTAATCCACTAATTAAAGCCCCTAATAATAGAATATTACTGTTTTTGGCACCTGTTAAAAGAAAGGCAATAGCAATGCCTGGCAACGCTGCATGAGATATAGCATCTCCTAACAAACTTTGTTTTCTTAAAACAGCAAAGCTACCCAACATGCCACACACAGCGCCTAATATGGCAGTTCCAAGTGTAATGGTTCTTAACGTATAGTCTGTAAATACGAGTTTTATGTATTCTATAAAGTCGATAATTATATTTTTTTAATGGTTAGCCCTGTATGCTAACTTTATAATTTATACCGTAGGTTTTTGTTAAGTTATCGTCGTTAAAAATATCTTTAACAGGACCAGTTGCTATTTTTTTTACGTTTAAAAAAGTAACCCAATCAAAGTATTCTGGAACTGTTTGTAAATCGTGATGAACAACAATAACTGTTTTTCCTGCTTTTCTTAGTTCTTTAAGGATATTAATAATGGCAACCTCTGTGGTAGCATCTACACCCTGAAAAGGCTCGTCCATAAAGTATATAGAAGCATTTTGTACTAAAGCACGTGCTAAGAAAATGCGTTGTTGCTGCCCTCCAGAAAGCTGACTTATTTGTCTGTTTTTAAATGCTAGCATTCCCACTTTTTCTAAGGCTTCTAGTGCTGCTTTTTTTTCTTTTTGTTTGGGTCTTTTTATCCAACCAAGACTGCCGTAAGTACCCATAATAACAACGTCTAGCGCTGTGGTTGGAAAATCCCAATCTACACTGCCCTTTTGGGGGACATAAGCAACCAAGTGACGTTGATTTTTATATGGTTTTCCATAAATACTTACACTACCAGCAAGTGGTTTTAGGATGTCTAATATAGATTTTATTAGTGTCGATTTTCCCGCACCATTTGGTCCTACAATGGCCATGAGTACGCCTTCTGGTATTTCTAAATCAATATCCCAAAGTACCGGTTTGTAGTTGTATGCTACGGTAAGGTCGTCTATTTTTACGGCAATATTTTTATTCATATTTTTAGTATTGATATTTTTTTAATGCTCACTAAAAAAATATTTAATGAATAGTTTATTTTGCTTTTTTAAAACATTGTAAAATTAACTGTTTTACTCTTTTTATTCAAGGGCATTTACTATGGTGTTAACGTTATATTCGAACATGCCTATATAAGTACCCTCTACAGTGTTTGGGTTTCCTAAAGCATCAGAATAAAGTGTTCCACCTATATTTACCTCGTGGTTTTTAGATGTAACTGCAGCTTGTAGTGCCTCTATAGTACGTTTAGGAACAGAGCTTTCTATAAAAACAGCTTTTACATTTTTTTCTATAATAAAGGAGGCTAGCTTTTGTACGTCTTTTACACCGGCCTCTGTAGCTGTAGATAAGCCCTGTAAACCAACAACTTCGAAATTAAAAGATTTTCCAAAATAATTAAAAGCATCGTGTGCCGTAACTAGAATACGTTTTTCTTTAGGTAGCGTCGCTATTTTGGTTTTTAGTTTTATTTGTAATGTTTTTAATTTTTGGACGTAAGTATCGGCATTTTTTTTAAAAACAGATGTGTGTTCTGGTGCTGCTGCAATTAATTGTTTTGTAATAAAGTGTGTTGCTTGTATCCAATATTCTATATTAAACCAAATATGTGGATCGTAGTTTGATGCAAACGATGCCGAACTTATTAACGTGTTTTTATCTATAGCATTAGCTATAGCAATGGTTTTAGTTTTGTTATTGTGCATTTTTTCGAAAACCTCTACTAACTTACCTTCCAGATGTAAGCCGTTATAAAAAATAATGTCTGCGTTGGCAAGTTTGGTAACATCGCCACCGCTGGCCTTGTATAAGTGCGGGTCTACGCCACTGCCCATTAGGCCTTCTATATTTACATTATTTCCTGCTACATTTTTAACCAAATCTGTAATCATAGATGTTGTGGTAACAACATTAATTTTTCCGTTAGATTTCTTTTGGTCATTGCAACTAAAACATAAAATTGTTATAAGTAGTAATTGTATTGCTTTTTTCATTGTTTTACTTGTTTAAGAACTTTTATAAAACGCTTATGATTTAAAACATAAGGGTATTGAAATATTATTTCTTGTTTAGAATTTAGTATTACCGTTGTCGGGTAGCTTAATGTGCCATTATAGGTGCCCAAAGCTTGAGCTAACTCATGTACGCCTACATTTTTACCTGTTTTTTTGTATTTAAACGTGTGGTTTAAATATGTAATAGGCTCCGGTGTTTCTGCATTAAAAGATATAAAATAGAAGTCTTTACTTAAGGTTTCTATAACATCCTTGTTTTTAAAAGTCGTGTTTTCCATGACTTTGCAGTATTTACACCAACTTGTATTTAAAAAAACAACTATGTTTTTTTTATTCTTAAAAGCCTCCACCTCCTCGAAAGTGTGGTTTTTTAATTGTGCCCACATAACGTGAGAGCTCAGAAGTAAAATAAAAATTAAATGTTTCATTTTAAAACAGATTATATCTTACACCAAAAAAACCACGAATACCTTGTAAAGATGCAAATACGTAAGTGGTGTCGAAAGGTAAAAGATTGGGGTTGTTATCCTCCTCAAAAGGATCATCACCTCTAGATATTACAAAGTCGTTATTTTTAGCAGGCGTCCAATTTAATAAATTTTTAATGCCGCCATAAATTTCTAGATTATTAAAGCCTTTATAAGTGCCTTGAATATTCATTATAGACCAAAATGGCGATTGGTCTTGCCTTGTGTCTAGTCTATTGCCATTGCTATCTAATAAATCAGGGAACGTTATTAAATCCATAGGGCCGTATAAGTTTCCTGTAAAATCTAATAGTAGGTTGGCTGGGTTAATTTTATAACTTAACCCCCAATTAGCATTAAACCCTTCTGTTAATGGTTGTCTAGACCTAATACCATTTTCTATATTGGCAACTTCTTGTATCGATGCCCCAAAATTGGCTTTTAAACCAAAATTAAAGTTAAAATCGGCCTGTAGACTTACGCCTTGAGATATGGCATGACCGTTAGAATTGGCATATATTATTTGGTTAATATTAGTATCGTAATCTGGGTTTATTCTATTTGAAAAACGCGTATACCATGCCGATGCTTCTATGTTAAAAAATGTGCCCGAACTTAAATAGCGCTTCATAAGGTAATTTACATTGAAGTTTATAGACTCTTCGGGGTCTAATTCGCCATCTATAACAACTTCTCTTGAGCCTGTTAAAGCGGCATGTTCTTCTGTAAATAAATTAACAACTCTAAAGCCGGTGCCTATATTAAAACGTATGGCATCATTTTTTGTAGGTGCAAATTTATAGGCTAGTCTAGGTGTAATAATACCACCATGTCTATTATCGTAATCATAACGTAAACCTGTTAGTAGTTCATGTTTTTTTGAAAACTTCCATTGGTTTTGTGCAAAAATACTTGGTATAAAAATGTTGTCTGGCGCGTTTCCATTGCTATTTGCGGTTGCAGTAGTATTATCATCATAAAAATTGTAACGCCCTGTAATACCTAAAAGCACATCGTGTTTTTTAAACACACGGTTCCAGGTAGATTGTCCAAAAACAATATGCTGTTGTGCGTCGTACAATTCATTACCATAAAATGAATTTTGATCGTGAGTTGTTGCCGAAAACGTAAAATCTATATCTTCTTTAGTTGGAAGTTCGTAAAGTCCAAATAACTCACCACGTGCGGTGTATATGCTTTCTCCGTAAATTTCGCTACCTCCTCTAAAATCGCTAGTCCAATTGTTTTCGCCGCCCCACCTATCTTCATAAAAAACACGTCCAGCTATAGTTAATGCTTTGCCGCTTTTTCGTTTAAAACTCCACTTGTTAAATATAGAAATGCGGTCTTGTAGTGTTAAATCGGTGTAGCCATCGTTATTATTGTCTATACGTTGGTTGTAATTAAAATAATTGATACCAATTAAAGACTGCGCGGTACCTACATTAAATTTGCTGCCTATATCTAAATTAAATTCGCCCCAAGTTGTTGCAAAAAAATCGGCAGTAATTAATGGTGCGTTTTCTGGTTTTTTAGTAATTACGTTTACCAAACCAGCAACAGCTTCGCTACCGTATAACGAGGATGCCGGGCCTTTTACAATTTCTATGCGCTCTACCAAACTATTAGGGATTCCTGATAATCCGTATACCGTAGACAAGCCACTAACTATAGGCATACCATCTATAAGCACCAATGTATATGGTCCCTCTAGACCGTTAATATGGATATCGCCTGTGTTACAAAGTCCGCAGTTTAGTTGAGGTCTTACACCATTTACATTTTGTAATGCCTCGAATATACTAGGTGTTGGGTTTTTTTTAAAAAATGTTGGCGAGTATACTTCTACAGGTACTGGGCTGTCTATTCTAGATACCGGTTTTAATGTTCCTGTTACTACAATTTGATTAAGAGATTCTAATTCTGATAAATTAAAATTAACCCTAATATCTTTATCAATAATAGTTACCGACTTATTTATGGTTTTGTATCCAGTAAAAGAGGCCGTAATGGTATATTTTCCTGGTTTTACATTGTCTATTGTATAAGAGCCATTGTCTTGAGAGAGTTGTCCTTTTTTTAAACTTTTTATATAAACATTTACAAAGGGTAGCGGGTCACCGTCGCTAGTTACTTTTCCAGAAATAGATTGAGCATTTAAGCCTATATAAAATAAACATACAGCAATGCTTAGTATAAAT
>CALHCQ010000168.1 GCA_937936645.1 uncultured Algibacter sp. | reverse complement strand
CTGTATTTGCGCATAATTTCTGGAGTTACTAAGCCTACTTTTGTTAAAAAGTAAATAATTATTGGAAGCTCGAATATTAGCCCAGATGCTAAAACAGAAGCTCTTATTAGACCAATGTAGCTATTTAAATCAAAATCGTTGTGTACTTTGTCTGCTACTTGATAAGATCCTAAAAAATTTATAGATAAAGGGCAAATAATGTAATAACCAAATAGGCATCCTAAAAAAAACAAAAGAGACGATATTACAATAAATCCACGTGCGTATTTACGCTCGGTGTCATGCATGGCAGGACTAATAAATTTCCATAATTGATATATTATGTATGGAAAGGCAATAATGAAACCAAAGGTTATAGAGGTCCATATGTGTGCCGAAAATTGACCGGCCATGGTTCTACTTTGTATTTTAAAATTAAACTCGGTATTACAAAAACTGTCAAAACCTAAAAGTCTAGATGTGTTACAAAGTGTTTCGTAGGTTAAAAAATTAGATTTTGAAGGCCCAAATATTATAGTATCAAAAATTAAACTTTTCATTAAAAAAGCTACTGTAGCTGCTATTAAAATAGAAATAACAATTCTAATTAAGTGCCATCGTAAATCTTCGAGATGATCTAAAAAAGACATCTCGTTAATATTTTTTTTTGTCATTATATTATTCCTTCTTTTACTAAATCGTGTATATGTATTACGCCTGCATATTTGCCGTTGTTTTCTACTAACAGTTGAGAAATACCATAAGTTTCCATAACTTCTTTGGCATCTATAGCCATTTTATCAATACTAATTTTTTTAGGGTTAGGACTCATAATATCTTGTGCTGTTAAGCCTTCAAAATTAGAGGTTTTTGCTAGCATTCGTCTTAAATCACCATCTGTAATAATACCTATAATCTTATGATTTTTTGTAACGGCAGTTACACCAAGCATTTTTTCGGTCATTTCAATAATAACTTCCTTTACGCTGGCTAGATGCGGTACTTCAGGTTTTAAATTTATAGACGATAGGTCTAGAACTTTTAAGTATAGTTTTTTGCCCAAAGCCCCACCAGGATGATATTTAGCAAAATCGGAACTAGAAAATTGACGCATTTGCAATAAGCATACAACAAGTGCATCGCCCATAACCAATTGCGCTGTTGTACTTGTTGTTGGAGCTAAATTGTTTGGGCAAACTTCCTTTTCTACAAAAGTATTTAGTACGTAGTGTGCATGTTGTGCTAAAAAAGAATCGGTATTACCTGTAATTGCTACTATTTTATTTTTTGCCCTTTGTATTAAAGGTACTAAAACTTTAATTTCTGGTGTATTGCCACTTTTAGAAATACATATAACAATATCTTCTTTTAAAACAAGCCCTAAATCGCCATGAATGGCATCGGCGGCATGCATAAATATAGATGGTGTGCCTGTAGAGTTAAGGGAAGCAACAATTTTTTGTGCTATAATGGCACTTTTACCTACTCCTGTTATTATAACACGACCTTTAGATTTTAAAATAAGCGCTACAGTATTGCTAAAATCCTCATTAATAAGGTTTGACAAACTTAAAATAGCATCACCTTCGGCTTTAATTGTTTTTTGTGCAGTTTTAATTATAGAATCTTTACTATTCAAAATTTATTGCTTTTTTAGTTGATGCTTTTTAAAGATTTTTATATCTTTAATGTAAATCAAATTTAGTTTTACTTAAATTTGCCGTTTCGTTACAAAATTAACGAAAAAAATATCAGGGCTCTCAAAAAATGCAATACAAAAAAGGAATTAAGTATAATTAAATTATATGCCCAATCGTTTTAAGTAAATAAATTGTTATTTAAATTCATTTTGATGGATAAAAATGAAATACACGCAGCGTTAAAAAAGTACTTTGGGTTTAATCAATTTAAAGGTTTACAAGAAGATGTTGTAAAAAGCTTATTGTCAAAAAATCACACCTTTGTTATTATGCCAACAGGTGGAGGTAAGTCATTATGTTATCAATTACCAGCATTAATGCAAGAAGGTACAGCTATTATTGTATCGCCTTTAATTGCCTTAATGAAAAATCAGGTCGATGCTATAAGAGGGATTTCTAAAGAAGATGGTGTTGCTCACGTTTTAAATTCGTCTTTAAACAAGACAGAGATTAAACAGGTTAAAGATGATATTGTTAACGGTGTTACTAAATTGCTTTATGTAGCTCCCGAGTCTTTAACAAAAGAAGACAATGTTGAGTTTTTACGAACAGTAAAAATATCGTTTATGGCTGTAGATGAGGCTCACTGTATTAGTGAGTGGGGGCATGATTTTAGACCAGAATACAGAAATTTAAGACATATTATAGGTCGCATAGGCGAAAACATTCCTATTATAGGACTAACAGCCACAGCAACACCTAAAGTACAAGAAGATATTATTAAAAACTTAGGCATATCTGGAGCAACTACTTTTAAAGCTTCCTTTAATAGACCTAATTTATTTTACGAAGTACGACCTAAAACCAAGAGTGTAGATGCCGATATTATTCGTTTTATAAAGCAAAACGATGGTAAATCTGGTATTGTATACTGCTTGAGTAGAAAACGTGTAGAAGAGTTAGCTCAAGTACTACAAGTTAATGGTATTAAAGCGGTACCATATCACGCTGGTTTGGATGCTAAAAAACGTAGTAAACATCAAGATCAGTTTTTAATGGAAGATGTCGATGTTGTAGTAGCTACCATAGCATTTGGTATGGGTATAGACAAACCCGATGTGCGTTTTGTAATACACCACGATATCCCTAAAAGTATAGAAAGTTATTATCAAGAAACAGGTCGCGCTGGTAGAGATGGTGGCGAGGGCCATTGTTTAGCATATTATGCTTACAAAGATATTGAAAAACTAGAAAAATTTATGTCTGGCAAACCCGTTGCCGAGCAAGAAATAGGACATGCTTTATTACAAGAAGTTGTTGCTTTTTGCGAAACTTCAATATCTAGAAGAAAATTTATTTTACATTACTTTGGAGAATCTTTTGATAATGAAACAGGCGATGGTGGTAATATGGACGACAATGTGCGTAACCCCAAAAAGCAAGTCGAATCGAAAGATGATGTCGTCTTATTGTTAGAAACCATTAGAGACACCAATCAAAAATATAAATCAAAAGATTTAGTGAATGTCATTATTGGAAAAGATAATGCGTTAATTAAATCGCACAAAACAGATGAGCAGCCGTTTTTTGGTAAAGGTAAATACAAAGACAATAAGTTTTGGATGGCCTTATTACGTCAAGTTTTAGTATCTGGGTATTTAAAAAAAGATATCGAAACTTATGGCTTAATTAAATTAAAAGAACCAGGTTTAGAATTTATAGACAAACCTAAATCTTTTATGATGACCGAAGATCATATTTTTGATGGTGCACAAGAAGATGGTAGCATCATTACAGCAGCTAAAAGTGCTGGTGCAGTAGCAGATGCTGCATTAATGAAAATGCTAAAAAACCTAAGAAAAGCTAATGCCAAAAAGATAGGCGTTCCTCCATTTGTAATTTTTCAAGATCCCTCTTTAGAGGATATGGCTCTTAAGTACCCAACTACAATTGCCGAGCTAAGTAATGTTCATGGCGTAGGAGACGGAAAAGCAAAAAAATACGGTAAAGATTTTGTTGCATTAATTGCACAATATGTAAAAGACAATGATATTGTTAGACCAGACGATTTAGTTGTTAAATCTACAGGAACAAACTCGGCTTTAAAGCTGTACATTATACAAAATGTAGATAGAAAATTACCTCTAGATGATATTTCATCATCAAAAGGTATGTCTATGGACGATTTTATAAAAGAAATGGAAGTTATTGTCTATTCTGGTACCAAATTGAATATAGATTATTGGTTAACCGATATTTTAGACGAAGACCAACAGGAAGAAATTCATGAGTATTTTATGGAATGCGAAACCGATAGCATAGACGACGC
>CALHCQ010000167.1 GCA_937936645.1 uncultured Algibacter sp. | reverse complement strand
ACAAATATATAAGAATGCTTTATTTTACAGGCACTAAATTATCAACTATTTTTCTGTCGTTAGAAAGTCTTGGTATTTTATTTTGTCCTCCTAATTTACCTACAGATTTCATGTAGTCTTGAAAACCATCTTTTTTTACCGATGTAATTTTTAATATTTGTAATACGTTACCCGCTCTTAAATCGAAATAATACGTGTTTTGACGCTGCAAAGACTCGTCTATAGCTTCTGCAAGTGCTTTAAGGTTATCTGGCTTATTCTCGAACTCGACAAACCATTCGTGATATGGTAGCCCGTCTTGAGGAGTTATTTGTGGTGCTACCGTAAATTCTGAAACACGAATACTTGTATTAGCTATTGCTTCTTGCATTGCTTGCTCGACCTCTTTACCTATAACGTGCTCTCCAAAGGCAGAAATAAAATGCTTAATACGTCCAGATACTATAACCCTGTATGGTTTTAAACTGGTAAACATAATTGTGTCCCCTATATTATAAGCCCAAAGTCCAGCGTTGGTAGAAATAATCATAACGTAATTTACGTTAAGTACTACATCTTTTATTGTTATTCGCTTGGCATCTTCATTAAAAAATTCATCAGCTTTAATAAACTCATAAAATATACCTGAGTTTAGTTGTAAAAGCATTCCTGTCTCTTTCTGTTTATCTTGATAAGCAAAAAAGCCTTCGCTTGCTGGGTAAAACTCTATACTGTCTACTTTTCTTCCTATTAAATTTTCGAATTTAGCACGGTAAGGTTCGTAGTTAACGCCTCCAAAAATAAAAAGGTTAAAGTTTTTAAAAATATCGCCTACTTTTTGTCCTGTTTTTTGCTCTAACTTTTCAAAATACATTTGTACCCAAGACGGTATACCCGAAATAATACGCATATCCTCTTGTAATGTTTCTTCAACAATGGCATCGACCTTGGTTTCCCAATCTTCTATACAATTTGTATTCCAAGAAGGCAACCTATTTTTTTGAAGGTATTTAGGGATGTAGTGCGCTACAATACCAGATAACCTACCTAACTGTACTCCATTTTGCTCTGTTAAAATAGGGCTGCCTTGTAAAAAAATCATTTTACCATTTACAAAATTAGCATGTCCTGTTTCGTGGATATAAAGTAAAATAGCATTTCTAGCCGATTCTACGTGGCTTGGCATGCTTTCTTTTGTTATAGGGATGTATTTAGAGCCAGAAGTCGTACCTGATGTTTTCGCAAAATAAAGAGGCTTGCCTTGCCAAAGTATATCTTCTTGGCCAGCTACAACACGTTCTACATAAGGTTTTAAAGCTTCATAATCTCTTAATGGAACTTGTTTTACGAAGTCGTCGTGATTTTTTATGTTACTAAAATTATGGTCTTTACCAAATACGGTGTTTTTTGCAGAATGTATTAACGCTTTAAAAACTTTATCTTGTGTTTCTATGGGAGAATTAGCCCACTTTTGTGTTTTCTTGTATATATACTTTGCAAATGGTTTTGCAAGAATTGATTTTAATGACATCATGAAAGGTATTAAAAATCGATAAAATTTGATGGATTAATTGGATAACCATCATTCCATAATTCGAAATGTAAATGAGGCCCCGTAGATAGCTCGCCTGTGTTACCCGAGGTTGCTATAACCTCTCCAGCCTTAACTAGTTCTCCTTGTGTTTTGGTTAACGATGCATTGTGTTTATATACAGATATTAAATTACTACTGTGTGCTAAAACGATAACATAACCTGTGCTAACTGTCCATTCTGAAAAAATTACGGTACCATCGGCAGTTGCTTTTATGGGTGTATTCTCTTTTACAACAAGATCTAAAGCATAATGTTTATCCTCTAAACTATAAGGCTCGCTTACGGTGCCATTTACAGGCGGAAATAACACAAAATTTGTTGATGAACTTGCAGACTCGAATACATTAAATGTATCTTCTTTTCTTACCTTTTCTCTTAAAATAGAATCCTCTTTAATAGGGTTTAAATCGACATCACTAATATCTAGTTTCGCAGAAGCTATTATAGAGTCTTTGTTTATGCTTGTAGTACTAACATCGCCCTTAAGTACTTTTTTTATAGAAGCATAATACTTTTCGTTTAATGTAATGACTTGTTGCAAAGAATCGGTTTTAAAACTAAGACGCATGGCTTTCTTTTTTAAAGCGCTAGATGCGTAACCAGGAATATATTCTTTTAAAGGGGTAAAAGCTATTAACAAAAATGTAAATACAACCAGTAAAATACTAGATAAGCTTATTAAAACAAACACATTTAGACGTGTTAATTTAAAAGACAAACGCTCTTCAAAAGTATGCTCGTTAAGTATTACCAATCGGTACTTATCGAGTAACTTCTTTTTTATTGTTTTCTTCTTAATTTTAGCCATATTAAGCACAAAAATAATAGAATTTATTAAACATTATGTTTTAAATAGTAAACAAAAGTATTTCTGTTTATTAATTAATTATACAAAAACCTATAAACAATTGCTATTTACTAAAAATTAGGTTTATAACGTCTTTATTAAACTTTAATTATTAACTTTGTTATATTAAATTATAGTAATGATGAATTTATATATATTACCATTAGTTATTGGAGCGCCACAAATTATTTTAATAGTGGTCGTTGTTTTATTATTATTTGGAGGTAAAAAAATACCAGAATTAATGAGAGGTCTTGGTAGTGGTATTAAAGAATTTAAAGACGCTAGTAAAGAAGACGATCAAATTGAAGAAAAAAAGGACTAAATTCTTTTTTTAAAATCATAAATAAAAAGCCAACATAATTATATGTCGGCTTTTTTTATTTGTACGACTGTACTTATATTTTTAAAGAATTTTAATAGATTTTATAATAGCTTCTAGCTCGAACATATAATTTCTTTTAGATACAGATGGTGCGTAAGCAAATCCTTCTACCACAATCCAACGTTTGTTTATTTTATCTTCTATAGCATAGTTTACATATGGCCCTCCCATAAAAGCATTTTTAACCTCCCAAAGCCCTTTGGTTTCTAAAGTTGGTTTATTATCTACTATGGTTTTTGTGTGAAAAGGTGTGTATGCATTTTCTGTAATAAGGTATGAACCCTCTACAGGCCCTTCTATATACTTTTCACCTATAGAATCTCTAATTTTTACAATTTGCGAAATAACATTTGTGTCTTTATTTATTTTATGCATAGGCAGTTCGTAAAGTAAAAGATTAACATAGCCCGTTGGTATATCTCGTTTTATCCAGTAAAACTTATCGGCATCTGTAGCAATCGTTTTTGCTATTCTGTATGCTGTAGGAAAGTTTATTTTTATCCCTAAATTATCTTCTAGAACTCTTGTATTATACAACGATTTTTTAATAAGTCGCTGTTTAGCTTTAAGCTCTACATTTTTAAAAGTACTTATAATTTTATCAGAATTTTCGTTTAAGACATCAAGTATCTCTTTTTTAGTATTTCCAGATATTTGAATAACACGTTGTGGTTTAGCATAAACATCCTTTTTAAAAGAAATATTTTTAGTGCCTTTAACAATTTTTAAGACCGTTCTATTTTTTGTTATAAAACCATCAAAAACATGAGGTGGTATTTGGTTAATATTAAAAATAGGCTCGTCTTGAGGTAGTCCATAAATAGAAGCTGCCAAAACATTTCTTACGCCCTCGCCTACAGAGCCACTCCAAGACTCGTTATCTACCACAACCGATATAGTGTTCATACTACCAGTAGATGACGATAATAGGTCTTGACTAGATGTTTTATCTTCTTTACAAGCCATACATATTATGGCAACAAAGATTGCAATTAATGATTTTCTCATAATTTATAATGTATCCTATTAAAATTATTTTTTAGCTATTTTTAACTCCATACCTGGTTTTAATTTAGTACCACTAATACCGTTCCATTCTTTTATATTTTGAATAGTAACATGTTTAAATTGTTGAGAAATACTCCATAAAGAGTCTCCATTTTTTACTTTATATGTTGTTACAGGTCCATTAATGGGTTTTATAGCTACTTTTGGTTGCGGTTTACTTTTTGTAGCAATAACAGGTTTTCTAGGGTAAACAATTATTCTTTGTCCTATTTTTAAACTGTTACTTCGCAATCCATTCCAACGTTTTAATTGACTAACTCTTACGCCATAAATTCTAGATATTTTACCTAAATAATCGCCAGATTTTACACGGTATGTCACCTTGTTATTAGCGTTAAATAATTGTGGTAAAGGCTTTTCGCGTTTGTTAAACTCGGCTTTAGCAAAAGCATAAATTTCGTTTTCACTGTTTACAAAATTACCAACAGCATGCCTAGGTAAACGTAAGGTGTAATTTTTACCTTTTATAAAGGGTATTATATCAAGTTTGTACGACGGGTTTAAAAATTGTAACTCTTCTATAGGTACACTAGTAACCTCGGCAACTTGATCTAGAGTTATCATGTGCTTTACTCTTAAAGTATCGGTTTCTATATAGGAAAACTGAGGTTTTATTTTTTTAAATCCGTGCTCTTCAGCATATTCAAAAATGTACATATTAGCTAAAAAAGCTGGTAGATATCCCGCGGTTTCTCTTGGTAAATTAGGTCTAATATTCCAGTAATTTTTATATCCGCCAGAGCGTCTAATGGCTTTAGATACATTACCGGGTCCAGAGTTGTATGCTGCAAGCGCTAAATCCCAGTCTCCAAAAATTTTATACAATTTAGCTAGATATTTAGCGGCTGCTTCGGTAGATTTAATAGGGTCGCTACGCTCGTCTACATAACTACTTACATCTAAACCATACATTTTACCTGTAGCAAACATAAATTGCCACAAACCGGTTGCCCCTACTCTAGATTTTGCTCTTGGTTTTAATGCCGACTCTACAACGGCTAAATATTTAATTTCTAAAGGTATATTATGGTTATCTAATTCGCGCTCGAACATTGGAAAATAATAACCACTTAGCATAATTAACTTTTGTAAGTGTTTCCTACGGTTTTTTAAATAAGACTTAATAACACTCTCTAACGCTGGGTTATAGGTAATATTAAACGGTGTTTTTGCATCGAGTTCTTTTAATCTCGATTTTAAAATATCGGTAGGCAATTCGGGATAATAAACAGAATCGAAATTTAGCTGTTCAACCGATTTGTAAATGGTATCGAACATGGTGTTGTTATACAGTTCTTGAAACCACATTTTATCAACCTGAGTTGCAAATTTTCTATCGTCAATATCTACAACTTCTATTGCTGTTGTATCTTTAATGGGTGTAATACTTACTTTTTCGACCGTTTTAATATCGCTATTAATAGTATCGTTTATTACAGGAGCCTTTTGTTTGGGCTGCTCTTGACCCAAAAAAAGAGTGTCCGATGTTGTATCTAATTTAATAACATTTGCCTTTTGGGGTATGCTATCTGGGTTTTGTGCTATAAGCACGGTACAATTAAATGTAAGAAGAAGTATAAAAAAACGTTTAGCCATAGTCTCGGTTCAAATTTAATGAACGATAGTATGGCTAAAATCGTATTTTTTAAGGTAACTAAAAAGATTAATTACGCTAAATATGTATTATATTATTTATTTTAGAGTGTAAACCCTAAATTAAAATATTTTATTTTAAAATGGCAGCAATTCCTGGTAGTGTTTTTCCTTCTAAACTCTCTAGCATGGCACCACCTCCTGTACTTACATAACTTACTTTATTTTCGAAACCAAATTGTTTTACAGCTGCAACAGAATCTCCTCCTCCTACTAAAGAGAATGCACCATTTTTAGTCGCTTCGGCAATAGAATTACCAAG
>CALHCQ010000166.1 GCA_937936645.1 uncultured Algibacter sp. | reverse complement strand
GTATGGGGGTGTTAACCAAGTACTTGCTTAAAAAGCCAGTAAAAACCTATGTTATAGAAATAGATGGCGAATCGGTAGAGTACTTGCAAGCCAACTATCTTAACCTGGCGCCAAGAATTATAGAAAAAGATTTTTTAAAATACAATTTAAACGAGGTCTGTAATAACGAGCCCTTTGCTATAGTAGGTCATTTCCCGTATAATATATCTACACAAATTGTTTTTAAAACGTTAGAAATGCGCGATCAAATACCAGAATTTTCAGGTATGTTTCAAAAAGAAGTAGCACAGCGTATTTGCTCTAAAGAGGGTAGTAAAGTGTATGGCATTTTATCGGTATTAACCCAAGCATTTTATCATGCCGAGTATTTATTTACCGTGCCACCAAACGTATTTAATCCGCCACCAAAAGTAGACTCTGGCGTACTACGTCTTACACGTAAAGAAAACAACCAATTGCCATGCAGCGAAAAACTATTTTTTAGAGTTGTAAAAGCTGCATTTCAACAACGAAGAAAAACCCTGCGTAACAGTTTAAAAACATTTAATTTAAGCGATAACATAAGAGAAGACGTTATTTTTAACAAACGCCCAGAACAATTAAATGTACAGCAATTTATAGACTTAACGCTATTAATAGAAAACGATAAATAGAAATCTATTAAAAAAATCGATTTGGCTAAAGACATAGAACACATACAATTCGAGCTAACCCCTCAATTACTAGAGCAGGTTAACCAACTTATAGATACTAAACAAGACATTGCGCTAAGCACTTTTTTAGACAGTTTCCACTATGCCGATATTGCAGAAATTCTAGACGAAATTAGTTTAGACGGCGCCCTGTATATCATAAAATTATTAGACTCCGACACGACATCCGATATTTTAAAAGAATTAGATGATGACCTAAGAGAACAAATTTTAAAAAATCTTTCTGATACAGAAATAGCCAAAGAAATAGAAGAGCTCGACACCGACGATGCTACCGATATTATTGCCGAGTTACCCCAAGACAGGCAAGAAGAAGTTATCTCTAAAATAGAAGACGAAGCCCACAAAGCCGAAATAAAAGAATTACTAGCCTACCCCGAAGACACCGCAGGAGGACTTATGGCAAAAGAGCTCGTAAAAGTATACGACACCTGGACCGTTGCAGGTTGCCTACAACGCATAAAAGGTCAAGCCGAAGAGGTAACACGCGTACACTCCGTTTACGTCGTAAACAAACAAGAAAAACTCGTAGGTCGCTTGTCATTAAAAGACCTTATTGTAGCTAAAAACGAGCAAAAAATATCAGACATATACATCTCCAATGTCGATTACGTTAACGTTACCGACGAGGCCGACGATGTTGCCAAAATCATGTCCAAATACGACCTAGAGGCCATACCCGTAGTAAACGACAACCAAACCCTACTAGGGCGTATTACCATAGACGACATTGTAGACGTACTAAAAGAAGAAGCCGACAAAGACTACCAACTAGCCGCAGGAATAACACAAGACGTCGAGGCCGACGATAGTATATTTCAACTCACAAGAGCCCGTATACCCTGGTTGTTTCTTGGGTTAATAGGTGGTATAGGAGCCTTTTTAATTATGGGCGGTTTCGAAGACGCCTTTACAGGCGAAGCCTTCAAACTCTTTTTCTTTACCCCACTAATAGCAGCCATGGCAGGCAACGTAGGCGTACAATCTAGCGCCATAATAGTACAAGGTTTAGCCAACGACGACGTAAAAGGAAGCATAAACAGTCGCCTAATAAAAGAAATGCTTTTAGCAGCACTAAACGGGCTTATTCTATCCCTATTCCTATTCCTATTCGTATTTGCTTACGAGGGTAGTTTAAACCTCGCCCTAGCCATATCCGTATCCCTAGTAGCCGTCATTATAGTAGCAGGACTTATAGGCACATTCGTACCCTTATTTCTAGACAAACGCGGTATAGACCCCGCCATAGCCACAGGACCATTCATTACCACAAGTAACGATATTTTTGGTATCCTAATCTATTTCATGATTGCCAAATTAATTTTAGGAATTTAAACCAGGGCGTTACCACAAGGGTCGGGCTTTCGCTAGTCGCTCTCTGCGAGGAGCTCCAACAATAGCTCAATCCCTAACGCAGCCCCATTCGTAAAACACATCAAAAAAATGAAAATTTTACACATAGACTCCAATCACGAATTACTAATAAACCAATTAAACCAATTAGGTTTTACCAACCACGAAGACTATACCTCAAACAAAGCCACCATACAAGCCAAAATACACCAATACGATGGCTTTGTAATACGCAGTCGCTTTTCCATAGACAAAACATTTATAGACGCTGCCAAAAACCTAAAATTTATAGCCCGAGTAGGTGCCGGACTAGAAAATATAGATGGCGACTACGCCAAACAAAAAGGCATTGCCTTAATTGCCGCACCAGAAGGTAATAGAAACGCCGTTGGCGAGCACAGTTTAGGCATGCTATTAGCGCTATTTAACAAGTTAAATACCGCCAACCAACAAGTTAGCGAAGGGCAGTGGTTGCGCGAAGCCAATAGAGGTGTCGAGTTAGACGGTAAAACCGTAGGGCTTATAGGTTATGGCAACATGGGGAAAGCCTTTGCAAAAAAATTAAAAGGTTTCGACTGCAACGTTTTATGTTACGATTTAAAAGATAACGTTGGCGATGCCAATGCACAGCAAGTATCACTAGAATACCTTCAAGAGCATATAGACGTACTAAGTTTGCACACCCCAGAAACTCATGCAACCATAAACATGATTAACAATACCTTTATTAATCAAGTAAAAAAGCCCTTTTGGTTAATTAATACCGCACGTGGTAAAAGTGTTGTTACGGCGCATTTAGTAGAAGCCTTAAAATCTGGAAAAATAAAAGGTGCCGGACTCGATGTTTTAGAGTACGAGAAAGCCTCATTCGAAACCCTTTTTACAAACAATTTACCACAAGATTTTAAATACCTAATAGAAGCTCAAAACGTTTTATTATCGCCTCACGTAGCTGGTTGGACTATAGAGAGTAACATAAAATTAGCACAAACTATTGTAAATAAAATAAAACACATATTTGTTAAATAGCTGGTTTTTAGAATTTGTTTTTTTTGCTACCTTTAACCACAAACTTATAAAACCAAAATTATGGCAGACAACAACATTAAAAATGATATCGATAACGCGCTAGGCGATGCAAAAGAGAAAGCAACCGAATTTGCAGGAGAAGCTAAAGAAGCTGTATCAGATTTTGCAGATAGTGCAAAAGAAGTTTTAGGCGACGAAAACAAAAAAGTTCTTGTAGGTGTTTTAGCATTACTTTTTGGCTCTCTAGGCGTGCACAAGTTTATTTTAGGGTATACTAAAGAAGGCGTTATTCAATTAATTGCAAGTTTTGTAACTTGTGGTTTAGCAGGCGTTATTCCATTTATAGAAGGCATTATTTACTTAACAAAATCAGACGAAGAGTTTTACAATACCTACCAAGTGGGTAAAAAAGCTTGGTTTTAAATAGCACAGAATAAAAAAGTCAAATATGATATCATTTGGCTTTTTATTTTAATTTTAATATCGTAATATTACGATACGTAAAGAAGCTTATGGGTATTACAAAAACACAAATATTTACAGCACAGCAAAACGACTTAGCACAATTTTTAAAAGTGCTAGCTCACCCCGCCCGAATAGCTATTTTACAATATATAAGCAAACAAAACACCTGTATTTGTAACGATTTAATAGACGAAATTGGTCTGGCACAAGCCACCATATCACAACATTTAAAGGCGCTAAAAAGCATTGGTTTATTAAAAGGGCAAGTTTCTGGTAAAACAGTTTGCTATTGTATAAATGTAGAACGCTGGGTAGATATACAAAAACAATTAAATACTTTTTTTAATACAACAACAGCACATTGTTGTTAGTATAAACAATAATTAATTTATGAAAACACAAGATTTTTTTAGCATTTTAGATCAGCACACTAATAAAGCATTGCTGTTCGAGTACGCTCCTAATTTACTAGTAGGTGCGAATTATCATATTACAGAGGTTAAACACATTTCTGTAGACTCTGTAGACTGTGGTGCTCAAACCGATACTTGGCAAGAAACCATAATTCAATTATGGGAAAGTCCAGATGAGGTTGGTAAAACTGATTATATGACTGTTAGTAAGGCTATTTCTATACTAAAAACAGTAGGCGCAAAACGTCCTTATGTTGCTAATGCCGAGGTTAAGTTTGAGTACAGTAATGCTGCATTTCATACAGCGCAATTATTTGTAAACGATTTCGAAATAAAAAATAATAATTTAATAGTAAAACTTGCCGTTGCTGCAACCGATTGTAAAGCCAAAGAGCTTTGTGGTACGCCAGAGGTTTCTAGTACAGAAGATTCTTGTTGTGCACCAGGTGGTAACTGCTGCTAGTCGTGTTTAAAAAATAAAAAAAGCAAATCAATAAAAATATTAAACCTAGTTAATGAAAAACATATTAGTATTATGCACAGGTAATTCGTGTAGAAGCCAAATGGCACATGCCTATTTAAATCATTTTTTAGACGGTAAAGATGCTGCCGTTTATAGTGCAGGTATAGAAACTCATGGTATTAACCCAGGCGCAGCCTCTATCATGAAAGAAGATGGTATTAGTATAGATAACCATACCTCTAACCATGTAGACGAATATAACCAAGTAGATTTTGATTATATTATTACTGTTTGCGATCATGCCAACGAGAATTGCCCATACATACCAAGTAAAAATGCTTTGCGTTTACACCATAATTTTTACGACCCTTCTAAATTAGAAGGTACCGATAGCGAAAAGCACCAGGCTTTTTTAAAAGCTAGAGAAGAAATTAAAACTTATTTTAAAAATTTTACAGCTACATATTTTAGTTAAGCTTTTTTTTAAGAAATCAAGAAGTGATTTTTTTATTAAGAGAATTAATATTATATGCCTAACTAATATTCTATTCTTTTTTAAGGAGAAAAGAAATCTTAAATATTATACTTTTAAAGAGAAAGAGCCGTTTAAAAATATTTAGATGGCTTTTTTCTATTATAGAAAAACAAGATGCTAGGTAATTATTTATTATTTAATGTTTTTTGAATCTGCTATTTGCTCTAATTCACTGTACCAATCCTCTCCAAATTTTCTAATTAAAGCTTCTTTAACAAACTTATAAATGGGTACTCCAAGTTCTTCGCCTAAGCTACATGCATCGCTACATATTTGCCATTTGTGGTAATTTACAGCGGAAAATTCGGTGTAGTTATTTACTCTTACAGGGTATAAATGGCAGGATATTGGTTTTTTCCATTTTATCTCGCCTTGATTGTAGGCTTCTTCTATAGCACAAAGCGCTGTGTTTTTATCGTCAAAAATAACATACGCACAA
>CALHCQ010000165.1 GCA_937936645.1 uncultured Algibacter sp. | reverse complement strand
AAAAATGAAAAAGATACTTATATTAATTGTACTATCTGTTTTTTGGACATTAGGCTCTCAAAGTCAAAATATTAGCAAAACATCAAAAAATCATTATGAGTATTTTTTAGATTTCATTAAACCAAATAATAGCAAAACAAGGCAAATAGCTTACAAGTATATCAATAAACATTGGACTGAAAGTGATGAAATTTTACTTTTAGAAACAATATATCTAACAAAAAACCCACATACAAGCGATAAACTCTTGCTCCTTTTACAAAAAAAAACAGGGTTACTTATAAACTATAATTTTAATAAATGGTATCGCTATATATGGAACAAACCTGCAACATATAACAAACAATACTTTAGTTTTAAAGCCGAGCTAAACCGTACTATAGATAGTAGATTTTACACTTATTTTAAAGATAGAGATAGGTTAATTAACATAAGACTAGACGAAGTACGCTGGGGTGGTGTAAAGCAAGATGGGATACCTCCATTAAGAAACCCTAACATGATAACTGCCAATAAAGCCAATTATTTAAATGATACCGATGTTGTTTTTGGTATAGAAATTAACGGAGAATTTAGAGCCTACCCAAAACGAATATTAGCATGGCACGAAATGTTTACAGACACTATTAATGGTGTACCACTAGCAGGGGTATACTGTACGCTTTGTGGTACGGTTATTCTTTACAAAACACAACACAATGGTATTAATTACGAATTGGGTACTAGTGGTTTTTTATACCGATCTAATAAAATGATGTACGATAAAAAAACACAATCTCTATGGAGTACCGCTTTGGGGAAACCAATATTAGGACCCTTGGTTAATAAAAATATAGAGCTGGAGTATTTAAGCGTGGTGACTACAACCTGGGGGGCTTGGAAAAGTTTACACCCTAAAACAACTGTATTGTCCTTAAACACAGGTTACAAAAGAAATTATAACGAAGGTATAGCCTATAAAAATTACTTTAGTACAGATAATTTAATGTTTAACACTCCTAAAACAACAAAACGCTTAAAAAACAAAGATGAGGTTTTAGTTGTAAAAGATATAAAGAGTGGGGCAGAGGTTATTGCTATTGCATCGAAATTTTTAGCAACTAACAAAATATATCATAATACATTAAATGGAAAACCTTTTGTTGTAATTACTAGCAAATCGGGTGCACATCGTGTATACTATTCAGAAAATCTGCATTTTAAATATTATGACAACCAATTTAACACACTTAAAAGTAGCAATTTAGACACTTGGCTTATTGAAGAAAATAGTTTAATTGAAACAAAAACAAATAAAAAATTGCAAAGGCTACACAGTTATAATGCCTTTTGGTTTGGCATATTGGCAACTTATAACAATGTAAAATTAATTAAATAGTATATTTAATTATTAATGGTGTTCAACTCCCTTTTTACAACACGATCTAATTTAAACAAAGTTCTGTCAAAATCATGGTAAACATTGTTTTCTATAGGCCCCATAAAAGTTGTATATAATTTTGTTTTAAAATTTTGCTTCCCTTCTAGTGTGCAAGTTACAGTTGTTGTAAAAGTGTTAGATTTAAACAACCATATCACATTAAGCTTAGTTTTAAAAGGCTTTTTTATTTCAATGATTTGATTAATTTTTTTGTTTAATGTCGTAGCTGTCGTTTCCAAGTGTCCTGTACCAATATCCTTACTGTACCAATTACAATAAGCACCATTTCCAATAGGGTTTTTACTGTAAGTTAATGCTACATTAGAATCTTTTTCTGCCCAAGAAACAAATTCTGTCCAATTTTTATAATTATTTACCTTGTTATAGAGTACATATGAAGGTGCATTAATCTCTCTAGTTCTAGAAAAAGAAAACGTATTAGGCTGTACAGCAACATACAGCGAAACACCTATAAATATTATAAGTAGTAGAAATATAATATATTTAAGTGGCTTCAATACAACAATATTTTATAAAAAAGTTTTTATACAAACAATAGACATTATAAATGCTATAAAAGCAACCAAAACCCAAAGACTACCAGAGTAAAAACGTTTGTGTATTTTTAAATCTTTTCTGTACATAAAACCTATAATTATTGCAAATGCAATAAAAAATAAAACTCCAAAAACAATTTGTCCTTGACTAAACATATAATATTTTTATGCAAATTTAATAAATAAGAATTAGGTTTACCTTTTTAAAAACGAAAATAACATTTTTTATATGAAGACTAAAACAGAAGCTGTTAAAGCATTTCACACTGCTTTTAAAATAGGACACAGAAACACGCCAAAAGCTAATTTAGGCAATGCTAAAAATACACTACGTTTTAATTTAATGAAAGAAGAAAACGAAGAGTATTTAGAAGCTGCTAATAACAACGACTTAGTAGAAGTGGCAGATGCACTTGGCGATATGTTATACATATTATGTGGTACAATAATAGAACATGGTATGCAAGACAAAATAGATGAAGTATTTAACGAAATACACCGTAGTAATATGAGCAAACTAGATGCAAACGGAGAGCCAATTTACAGAGAAGACGGTAAAGTATTAAAAGGGCCTCATTATTTTAAACCAAACATTGCCGATTTAATTAAGTAATGCAGTGTACTACAGGATACATTTAACGTATCGTATTTGTAGTTTTAGAGATTAAAATTTATACAATAAGTAATTATATGAAAAAGATGCCATTTATTGTGCTCATAATGAGTGCGTTTATTGCTTGTAAAACAACAGACTCCGATGTAAATAAGGTTAGTCTAGAATCAAAAAAGTCGCCAAAAGACAAAGAAATTGCAGTAAAAGTTAAAAGTTTAATGAGTAAAATGACATTAGACGAAAAAATTGCTGAAATGACTCAAGATGCTCCTGCAAACGAGCGTTTAGGTATACCTTTAATGAAGTATAGCGAAGGTTTACACGGCTTATGGGAAGATGACCTTGTAACAATTTACCCTCAAGCCATAGCTTGTGGATCTACTTGGGAGCCTGAACTAGTAAAAAAAATGGCATCGCAAACAGCTTTAGAAGCGCGTAGCTTAAATATAACACATTGTTATTCTCCAAATTTAGATGTAATCACAGGAGATCCTAGATACGGACGTGTAGAAGAATCTTATGGAGAAGATCCTTTTTTAGTTTCTAGAATGGGAGTTGCCTTTATACAGGGTATGCAAGGTATGGGAGCAGAACGTTTTGATAAAAATCACGTTTTAACTACAGCCAAACACTTTATTGGTTACCCCGAAAATAGAAGAGGTATAAATGGTGGATTTAGTGACATGTCTGAACGTCGCTTACGTGAAATATTTTTACCTCCATTCGAAGCTGCTGTAAAAGAAGCTAAAGTAGGATGTATCATGCCAGGACATCAAGATTTTAACGGTGTCCCTTGCCATATGAATACTTGGTTACTAAAGGATGTTTTACGTGGAGAACTAGGGTTTGACGGTTTTTTAGTATCTGATAATAATGATGTTGGACGTCTACAAACCATGCATTTTATTCCAGAAACACGCCAAGAAGCAGCTATTTTAGGCCTTAAAGCTGGTGTAGACATGGATTTGGTAATACAAAAACCATTACACCTTTACGCATATCACTCTACAGTATTAAAAGATACACTACAAAAAAACCCAGATTTAGTTAAATATATAGACAAAGCTACTTCAAGAATTTTAACAGCAAAATACAATTTAGGTTTATTCGACGCTAAACCAAAACCAGTAAAAGAGAATACCGTTATAAGCCAGAAAGCGCATCAAGAATACGCTCTAGAAATGGCTAAAAAAGCAATTATATTATTAAAAAATGATAATAACACATTACCGTTAGATATCAATAAAATAAAATCTTTAGCTGTTATAGGGCCAAATGCACACGAAAACAAACCTAAAAAAGGAACTTTTACTTTATTAGGAGGTTATTCTGGAGTACCACCATATTATGTATCTGTATTAGATGGTTTAAAAAAGAAATTAGATGGCAAAGTTAACATTAACTATGCTAAAGGATGTAATTTGTTAAACGATTCTAAAAAAGATTTTCCTGCAGCAATAGCAGCAGCAAACAAATCGGATGCTGTCGTTTTAGTTTTAGGTGGATCTAGACGTACAGGTGGAGAAGGTGCAGACCGATCTGAATTAGATCTAGTCGGTGCTCAAAACGAACTAGTTAAAGCAATTAAAGAAACAGGGAAGCCTGTTATTGTAGTTCTTATTAACGGGCGCCCTTTAACCATAAATTATATAGCAGAAAACATTCCATCTATTCTAGAAACATGGTATCTTGGTATGCATTCTGGCGATGCCATATCAGATGCTTTATTTGGAGACGTTAACCCTGGTGGAAAATTAACAGTATCATTCCCTAGATCTGTAGGTCAATTACCAAGTACTTATTTAGAGCGTCCAGATTTTATTGGTTCAGGAAAAGGGAAGTATAAATACAACGATAAATCACCTTTATTTCCTTTTGGATATGGTTTAAGTTATACTACTTTTAAGTATAGTACTCCTAAATTGGCTAAACAAATTATTGGTGCTAACGAAACAACGACTGTAACTGTAGAAGTTACAAATACAGGCAGTAGAACAGGGGACGAGGTTGTACAAATGTATGTTCGTGACGATTATGCATCAGTAGGACGTTACCTAAAACTTTTAAAAGGTTTTAAGCGTATTACATTAAAGGCTGGCGAAACAAAAAAGGTGACTTTTAACTTAGGTTTTAACGAACTAAATGTTCTAAATCAACAAATGAAAAAAGTTGTAGAACCAGGAACGTTTACAATATCTGTAGGAACGTCTTCTTTAACCAAAGACTTAAAAACGGTAAGTTTAAGGGTAAAATAAAACAACTAAAAAATTAAAAAATACCACTTAGCTTAAAAGTTAAGTGGTATTTTTTTTAACACCAACATCTTAAATCAATTATGAAAAAAATAACAGTACTGTTAGCCTACTTTGTTTTAATAAGTTGTCAAAACAAAGCAATCACTAAAATCAATACAACCACAGCAAAGAAACAACCTAATATTTTATGGTTAGTAACCGAAGACATGGGAGCATACATTCCGCCATTTGGAGACAACACCGTTAAAACACCTAATTTAACAAAGCTAGCTAACGAAGGGGTTATATACCCTAATCTATACTCTACATCTGGTGTTTGTGCACCTAGTAGGGCTGCAATAGCAACAGGCATGTACCCATCTAGTATTGGCGCAAACCACATGCGAACTAAATCTAATACAAAACAAACCGGACTAAAACCTTACGAAGCTGTGCCACCAGCACCAGTAAAAATGATTAGTGAATTACTACGTAAAGAAGGTTATTATTGTACCAATAATTATAAAGAAGATTATCAATTTAGGGCGCCTGTTACAGCTTGGGACGAAAGTAGCAAATATGCGCACTGGAGAAATAAAAAAGAAGATCAACCTTTTTTTGCTGTTTTTAACTTTACAGAAACTCACGAGTCTGGATTGTTTGAGCCTTACGGGCATAGACACATAGAAACGCGTCATTACAGAATAGGGGACAGGAGCTATAAATGGAAACCTGGTAGAATGAATGAAGCAGAAACAAATAAATACATTCCTAAAAACACACCTTTTAAAATACCTCCTTATTTACCAGATACCAAAGTTGTTCGAAACGACATGTGGAAGTTATACAATAATATAGCCGAAATGGATAAACAATTAGGTACCGTTTTAAAGCAGTTAGAAGACGATGGCGAACTAGAAAATACAATTATCTTTTTTTACGGCGATCATGGAGGTCCACTACCTAGACAAAAACGTTTAATTTACGATTCTGGCTTAAATACACCAATGATAATTAGATTCCCTAAAAAGAAAAACCAAGGTTCTAAAAATGATGAACTTATCAGTTTTGTAGATTTTGCACCAACATTATTATCTTTAATTGGTGTAAAACCTCCAGAATATATGCAGGGAAAAGCTTTTTTAGGCGCATATAAATCAAAAAATAAAAGACAGTACATTCATGCTGCTGCCGATCGTTTTGACGAAGTTACCGACGCCATAAGAGCTGTAAGAGACAAACAATTTAAATACATTAAAAATTACAGACCCGAACAAGGCTATTATTTACCTTTAGCATATCGAGAAAAAATACCAACCATGCAGGAACTCTTAAAATTAAGAGACTCTAAACAATTAAATACCATACAGCAGCAATGGTTTAGAAATTACAAACCCGAAGAAGAATTATTCGATTGCAATAAAGACCCACACGAACTCGTTAATTTAGCAAAGGATCCAAAATATAAAAATAAACTAGACGAATTGAGGTTAGAAATGGATGCTTGGTTATCCCGTATTAACGATACACCTAATTTTCCAGAAGCACAACTTATAACTAAGTTATGGGGTGGTCTAGATAAACAACCAAACACAGCAACTCCTACAGCTAACTTTAACAACAATATGTTAACCATTAATTGTGAAACAGAAGGAGCCTCTATTGGTTATATGGTAAAAAATGAAAACGGGAAATTCCCTAAAACATGGCAAGTATACCAAAAAGCAATTAATGCTCCTCAAGGTACAGCGTTTAAAATTAAAGCGCATCGTATAGGTTATAAAGCAAGTAAAGTAATTACCGTAAATACAACAAATAAAAATTAATTATTTTAGCTATTAACCATTAAACAAATATTAAAAATGAATAAATTATTTCTATTAATCCTTGCTTTTATTTGTGTAACAAATACAATAGTAGCACAAACTATAAGCCCACCAAAAGGTAGAATAGCTGTTGTTGCCGATGGTAATTCTCCAGATCCAGACGATTTAGGTGGCACAGTAATATCACTCGCCTTATTAAAAGCAACAGGGCTAGAAAAGCGCTTAGTTCACTATTCGCATAGTTGCGATTTAGTAAGAGGTAAAAGAATATCGGCTGCTGCCGAAAAAGAAAGACATGCATTAATGCAAACAGCTTGCGATGTAACTGCTCGTCGTTGGGGTGGTTTCAATTCGCTTACCTTTTTCGATGCATTATGGCAAAAAAAAGAAACTATAAACGATTTAAAAAATGCTATTAATGCCTCTACAAAAGATGATCCTTTATGGATTATTGAAGCAGGTGAACCAGATATTATAGGTTTTGCATTAAAAAAAGCCAACAAAAAGAAACACCAATTTGTAAAAGTTATTACGCACCATCCTGCAAACGACAATGCGGGCGACTTTTACACATGGCAACAAATTTTAGATTTTGATGTAGAAGAAGTTCGTATACCAGACCAAAATATTAATTTAAAAGTAAAAATAGCAGAGTGGGATTGGGCTAAAAACCACACAGACTCACGCATACAATGGCTATGGCTTATGGGCAAAATAGCAGAAGTTGACGATGTTGTAAGGTTTCAAAAAGGAAAATGGGACTGTTCGGATGCTGGAATGCTTTTATACTGGATTACTGGAGCAACAAATGGCGGTTTAAAAGCTGGATCGGTAAATCAAGTTAAATCTTTATTAACGACTTATATTGCAAATCACCCGATAAAAAAGCCTAAAAAGAGAAAAA
>CALHCQ010000164.1 GCA_937936645.1 uncultured Algibacter sp. | reverse complement strand
TTCTGTTAGTGAGGAGATTTTAAGTCAAAAAAAACCAAATAATACGTATTAATACGTATTATTTGGTTTTTTGCGTTTTATTAGAAATACTAAACTTAGTTATTCTACTAATACTTTTTTAACCTCTTTTGTATTATTATAATAAATATTTACAAAATATAAACCGCTAGATGCTCCACTAAGATCTACGGTTGCGCTATTGGTAACTCCTGCTAAATCTATTTCTTTTATAAGGCGACCACTTACATCAAAAATCACGGCTCTTTCTAAGTTTAAAGATGGTGCTCCTTCTATAAAAAATAAGCCTGTGTTCGGATTAGGGAAAACGCGTAAGGCCTCTGAATCTTCACCTAAAATCTCATCATCACTTAACACTTCATCGGCTAGGTCACTATTATCAATAGGACAGACAAATGTTTCCATAAGATTTAATCCTCTACAAATAGATCTTTGTGTGCTATGGTCATGAATAATTCCTCCAGCTGCAATGTTGTTTTCTCCTAAAGCTCTTATTTCAACTCCTGTAGTTATGCTAGCGTGCATTAAATCGTTATCATCAATAACATGACCTAGAAGGTGAGCATGGCCTAATTCATGTAAAAAAGTAGTTTCAAAATCTATGCTATTATTAGTTGTAGGTCCAGGTCCAAAATTCCAATTTATAACATTAGTATCTCTCATTATGATATCAACATCAACTATAAAAAAAGCGTTGTCGGTACAAGCAGAACCATAAACAAAAGTTATACCCAAATTCCCTCGGGGTAACTCTCCAAACGTTATAACGTTTACACCGTCTCTATTTGTTTCAGATACAGTAGTGTCTTCCCCTATAACCCAATTTATACCAGTTTCACACCTCCATGTGTTGATAGCTCTTAATGCTGCATTATTTGCTAATGTATTTCGAGAAAATTCTATGTTTTTTTGCCATGTAATGCCGCCTTGCCCGTTTAGATCTACGTGTTGAGTGGTCACATCTCCTAGGTTTGTTAGAGAATATGGGATAGACAAACGATTTGTAGATTCAGAAATATTACCATTTATGTCTTGTACCCTTATGGTGCCACTACCTGCTTGAGAAGGTACTAAAATAACTATACGGGTATCAGACCAATTGATAATGTGAGAGCTAGGTGCCTGAACAAAACTAACACCTAAATCGTCTGGATCTTTAAAAAACACAAAACCTGCTTGGTTACCAAAACCATTACCAGTAATTACTAATTGTGATTGTGCACCTGCAGGAACAGTACTAGGGCTAAAATTGATATTACTTGGTCTTAAAACAAGATTGTTGGACGTTGAATCTTTTAGGTTTTCATTATCGTTGGTTTTTGGGATACTTATACTAGCGATCCCTATCATTTTTTCTACTAATAAATTAAAATTAAGTTTACTTTGTAGTGTTAAAAACGGATTAGTTACTTTGCTATCTAAAATGTCGTATTTGTAGAAACTTTGTATGTTACAATATGGTTTATACAACTTCCCTTTTGTTGTGTCATAGTCAACCAGATTAGTGTTAAAATTCTCTAAAGTAATCAATCCAATATCGTTTAGGTTTAATGTTAAGCTAGGGTTTACTGTAAGAGAGCTTTCATTTACGATACCTCCCATTGTAACGACGTTAATTTTACTAATAGGTTCTCCTTTAAAAACTTTGTTAACTTCTAGGGTGTTAACTGTATAAATTAAATTGTAGTCGTTATCCCAAAATGATTCTTTACTTATCACCTTACCTTCTATTATAGTGGTTGCGTTTTTAATTTGTTGTTCTAGAGGAATTTCCTCTAACAATTCTTGTGAAGAAAGGTGTGTAAAGGAGAATATAAAGAAGAAAATATAAACGGTGGGCTTAAATAAATATTTCATGTTGGTCTTTTGTTTATTTTGCATATATACGCTACATTATGAGTATTAGACGTATCAATACATTTTTTTTTACAAAAATCCATCTTTAATACACATATGAAATATTATCCTATAGAATCTTTGTTATTTATCAAAAATAGAAAAAAATTTATTAAAAAATTGAAAAACAGAAGTTTAGCTGTTTTTAATTCTAACGATATATACCCTGTTAGCGCAGATAGCACATTGCCTTTTGAGCAGCATAGAGATATTTTTTATCTAAGTGGTATAGATCAAGAAGAAAGTATTTTGGTGTTATTTCCAGATTGTCCCAAGGAGAAACATCGTGAAATATTATTTTTAAAAGAAACCAATGCGCATATTGCTGTTTGGGAAGGCGAAAAGTTAACAAAAGAAAAGGCTTACCAAACAAGTGGTATAAAAACGGTATATTGGTTAAAGGATATGGAGCGTGTTATGTGCGAACTTATGGCACAATGCGATACGGTATACCTTAATACAAATGAGCATTATAGAGCACATGTAGAAACCGAAACGAGAGAGGATCGTTATATAAAATGGATAAAAAATAAGTTTCCTGCTCATCAAGTTGCTAAAAGTAATCCTATTTTGCAGCACCTTAGGTCTGTAAAAGAGCCTACAGAAATAGCGCTAATACAGAATGCTTGTAATATTACAGAAAAAGGATTTAGAAGATTGTTGCAGTTTATAAAACCCAATGTGTGGGAGTTTGAAATTGAAGCAGAATTTATGCATGAATTACTTATAAATCGATCTAAAAAATTTGCTTACACACCTATTGTTGCTTCTGGTAAAAATGCGAATGTATTACATTATATAGATAATAATAAACAATGTAAAGCAGGCGAGTTAATACTTATGGATATTGCTGCAGAGTACGCAAATTATTCTAGCGATATGACGCGTACCGTACCCGTGTCGGGCAAATTTACTGCCAGACAAAAAGCGGTTTACAACGCTGTAAATAAAGTAAAAAAAGAAGCCACAAAAATGCTTAAACCTAATACGAATTGGGATGATTATAATAAGGAAGTCGGAAAAATAATGACATCGGAATTATTAGGCTTAAAACTCTTAAACAAGGCAGATGTGCAAAACGAGAATAAAGATTGGCCTGCTTACAAAAAATACTTTATGCATGGCACTTCGCACCAATTAGGTTTAGATACGCACGATTATGGTATTTTAACAAACCCTATGGAGGCTAACATGGTGTTGACTGTAGAGCCAGGAATATATATACCAGAAGAAGGTTTTGGAATTAGACTAGAGGACAATGTTGTGATTCAAAATTCTGGCGATCCTATTAACTTAATGAAAAATATTCCTATTGAAGTAGATGAAATTGAAGATTTAATGCATCGTTAATCCAAAAAAAAGAGCCTTTAAAAAAAGGCTCTTTTTTTTTGGTTTATGCTACGGGTTCAAAAAGATAACCGTGTAATGTGCGTAGTGTTTTTACTTTGTCGTCAGCATGTACAAGTAAAGAAATATTGTTGTTGCTGCCACCGTAAGATATCATTCTAATTTTAACGTCTTGTAAAATTTGGAACATTTTAAAAGTTTCAGAATGATTTACAATACCATGTCCAACCAAACAAACAATACTTTGGTTGGTGTCTACCTCTATAGTGGCAATGGTATTAAGTTCTTCTAGTATTTTATTTAAATTTTTATCATCATCAATGGTTAAAGACACAGCAACCTCCGATGTTGTTATCATATCTATTGAGGTTTCGTAAGATTCAAAAATTTCGAATACTTTTTTTAAGAAACCATGTGCTTGTAGCATTCTGCCAGATTTAATTTTAATGGCAGTAATACCTTCTTTAGCAGCAAGCGCTTTAATGCCGTTTTCTGGCGTCTGGCTCGAAATTAAAGTGCCATAAGCTTCAGGGTCCATGGTGTTTTTTAAACGTACAGGTATATTGTCAACTCTTACAGGTGTAACGGTTTGTGGGTGTAATATTTTTGCTCCAAAATAGGCTAGCTCTGCAGCTTCATCAAAAGATAAATTAGAAATAGGAGATGTACCATCTACACATCTAGGGTCGTTGTTATGCATCCCGTCAATATCTGTCCAAATTTGAACTTCTTCGGCTAATATAGCAGCGCCTATAATGGTTGCTGTGTAATCGCTACCGCCACGTTGCAGGTTAGATATATTATCATTGTCGTCTAAACATATAAACCCTTGTGTTATATATATGTCGGCACTTTCTGTGTTGTCAATCTCTTCTTTTAAATGTGTTTTTATGTGACTTAAGTTAGGTTCTTTGGCTTCGTCTATTCGCATAAAATTTAATGCAGGTAGCAACGCAGCGCTAAGGCCTTCTTGTTTTAAGTAAGCGTTAAACATATATGTAGATAATAACTCACCTTGAGCTACAATTTTGTTTGCTAAGTCTAGCGAGTAATTTTCACTAGTTAAATCTATTAAGAAATTAAAAATACCATTAACATAATTTTTTACATCTATATTTAAGTTTTCTTCATTAAATAATTGATCTACTACGGTATGGTATTTTTCTTGTAATGCTTTTGCAATACCTACACCTTCTTCAGGTGTTTTGTTTTCTATGGCGCTTGCTATAGTTACTAATGTATTAGTTGTTCCAGACATTGCCGAAAGAACAACAATTTTTTGTTCACCATCGTTTATTATATTCTTTACATTCTGAATATTTTCTATAGATCCAACCGATGTTCCTCCAAACTTTAATACTTTCATACTGTATACTTACTTAATTATCACTTAATATTTTGAGCTACAAAATTATCACTCGGTTTTTAATAAACATTATTTATATAAAAAAATGTTTATTTTAGCACAAACTGTTAAATAATTAACATGAAGACGGTATCTAATTGTGTAGAAGACATTTTAATAACTCAGCCTTATTTAGAGGAGGCTTTGTCTAGAAATATTATAAATTTTAGTGCTTTGGCTGTAGAGCTTACAGAGCCTATAAGTAAAATGTTAAAAAAAGAAGTTAAACCAGGTGCTGTTATGATGGCTTTAAGACGTTATAACCCGCCGGCAACGTTAACAAATTCGTTAAAAATGAAACGTGTTATACAGAATTTAGGAGATATTACTGTGCGTTCTAATCTAACCGATTTTACAGTTAAAAATTCTGGTTCACTTATAGAAAATCACGCCAAAATATTAAACAAAATAAACGAAGAGCCTAAGCTGTTTTATACCTTTACAAGGGGTATACACGAAAGTAATATTATAGTGTCTAGTAGTTTAAACGACTTTGTTAAAACGCATTTAAAAAACGAAACTTTTTTAGCTATACAAGACGGGTTGTCTGCAATAAGTATTAACCTGCCACAAGATAATTCTAAAATTGCTGGTCTTTATTATCATTTTTTTAAACGTTTGGCTTGGGAGGGTGTTGCATTGTATGAAGTCTTATCTACTACAAACGAGTTTACAATTTTGGTCGAAGAGGAATATGTAGACAAGGCCTTTACTGCTATAAAAAAAGTCAAACAATAAAAGAAATTACAAGTAGCTAAAAGTTTAAATACCTATGCTATATTTGCGGCATATTTTTTTAAAATGATTTTAAAGCATAGGGGAATTGATATTTATTATACCGACCAAGGCAAAGGTAATGCCGTTGTTTTTCTGCATGGTTTTCTAGAAAATAGTAGTATGTGGAATGCCTTTATTCCAGAGTTAATAAAGAAGAATAGAGTTGTTTGTATAGATCTTTTGGGTCATGGTAAAACAGGTTGTTTAGGCTATGTGCATAGTATGGAGCTTATGGCTAGTGTTGTTGAGGCGGTTATTAAACATTTAAAAATAAGACGTTTTACTTGTGTGGGACACTCTATGGGGGGCTATGTTGCTTTGGCTTTCGCCGAGAAAAATCCAGATCATTTAAAAGGTTTAATTTTACTTAATTCTACTTCTAGAGCAGACAGCAAAGAAAAACAAGCGCATAGAAATCGAGCTATTATGGCTGTAAAGCAAAATCATAAAACTTTTATAAGAATGGCCATTGCTAACTTGTTTAGGCCTAAAAATAGAAAGATTTTTGCCGAACAAATTAAAATAATAAAAAATGAAGCTTTAAAAACGCCATTACAAGGTATTGTTGCTGCTTTAGAAGGGATGAAAATAAGGCAAGACCGGGAGGTATTACTGCATTTTACACCATATAAAAAAATGTTTATAATGGGTAAAAAAGATCCCGTATTAAATTACGAGGTGTTAATTAGTCAAACACAAAACACCGAGGTGACATGTGTAGAATTACCAGATGGTCATATGTCTCATGTAGAAAATGAAGCTGAAGTTCTACAAAAAATAACGCATTTTATCTAATAAATAAGCTTTTTGTCGTTTTTAATGTGTTTTATTCTTAAGTTTAGGAAACCCAAACTATAAGAAATATGACTACGACCGCCAAAGAATTAAATCCGTTAAAAATATTCTGTTATCTATTTGGACATAAATTTAAAATTTCTAAACATATAACTCACCATGTAAAAGAATA
>CALHCQ010000163.1 GCA_937936645.1 uncultured Algibacter sp. | reverse complement strand
TTCCCTTTAATTGAAATTTTAAAAACACGTATAATAGACCATAAAACAAATAAACATATAGAAGGCATTGTGGGTAATAACTTTTCTTCTTATGTACGCGATTACGACTTTAGTGTACTACTTACAAAACATAACAAAAACAAAGCAGCCTTTAGCATTCCAAACAACTTTGGTAAATTACATGGCAATTTATTTAAGAGCTTTGTAAACTCAAGCGGTTATAAAAAACACTTTACAAAACCTCCTGTTATATGTTTAAGTGTATCAGAAAACAGAACATATCACCGTACAGGTAACCACCACCCCATATTAGGTTTTGAATACCAATCGGACAAATCTTCTTTAACAGTACAATACTTTAAAAAAATGGGCTTACAGGTGCGTTATTTTATGCCACCAAACAGCGTTGCTCCTTTTGCATTTTACTTTTTTGGCGATTTATTAACCAATTATACCAATTTAGAATTAATAAGTAGCATTAGCACCATGGAAACGTTTCAAAAAATTTATAGACCAGAAATTTATAATGCCAATGCTGCTGCAGGACTTTGTTACAAACCTAGTTTAAAAAACAAAAACCATTCTTTAACAAATATAGTATACAACCGAAAAGAACGCGCTCAACTAGGTATTGAACAAGGCAAATTTGCAGAAAAAAATTTCATAGAGCCCTACAAAGATGTATTAGAACAATGGCACACAAATTTCGATCACTAAAAAAACAATTAAATAAATATTATGATAAAAAACATATTACCAACCTCTACGGTTGGAAGCTTACCTAAACCCGAATGGCTTGCACCCTCACAGAAACTTTGGTCCCCTTGGAAATTAGAAGGCGACGCATTGCTTGAAGCGAAACAAGATGCCTTACGCATTTCTTTACATGAGCAACAATTATCAGGAATTGATATTATAAGTGATGGTGAGCAAACGCGACAACATTTTGTAACCACTTTTATAGAAAACCTAAGTGGTGTGGATTTTAAAAATCGTAAAACTGTAAAAATTCGTAACCGATATGATGCTAGTGTTCCTGTTGTTGTAGACGAAATTAAACGACAAAAACCTGTTTTTGTTAAAGACGCTAAATTTTTACGCAAACAGACTAACAAACCTATAAAATGGGCATTACCAGGACCAATGACTATGGTAGACACCCTGTATGATAATCATTATAAAAGCAAAGAAAAATTGGCTTGGGAATTTGCTAAAGCTCTTAACGAAGAAGCTAGAGAATTACAAGATGCTGGTGTCAATATTATTCAGTTTGACGAACCTGCTTTTAATGTTTTCTTTGATAGTGTAAACGATTGGGGCATGGCAGCATTAGAAAAAGCTATAGAGGGTTTACACTGCGAAACTGCGATACATATTTGTTATGGGTACGGAATAAAGGCTAATAATGATTGGAAAAAGACTTTGGGATCAGAATGGCGTCAATACGAAAAAATATTTCCGAAAATTCAAAATTCTAATATTGATATAGTGTCTTTAGAATGTCATAATTCGAACGTCCCTTTAAATTTAATGGAACTTATACGTGGTAAAAAAGTTATGGTAGGTGCAATTGATGTCGCAAAAAACACCATTGAAACCCCTGAAGAAGTCGCTGCAACATTACGTAAGGCACTTAAATTTGTAGATATTGATAATCTTTATCCATCAACTAACTGCGGTATGGCTCCCTTATCTAGACATGTAGCGCAAGGTAAATTAAGCGCTTTAAGTGCTGGGGCAGAAATAATACGCAAAGAATTTGCTATATAATAGTTACTCATTTAAAAATATTATTTTCGTTTAACGAAATACTCTAATTAACGTTAAAGAAAACACTAATTAATAAAATTTTATTTCACTTATGGATATATATATATTTTACTATCTAATTTCTGGTGCTTTTGCTGGTATACTTGCAGGCTTATTTGGCATTGGTGGCGGTATGATAATTGTACCGGTATTAATTTACATTTTTAAAACACAAAACATTCCAGAAGCTGTACTAACTCATATTGGTATTGGCACATCTTTAGCCACAATTATTGTCACATCTATTGGTTCTCTTAAAGCGCATAATAGTCGAGGTGCTGTAAATTGGAGTGTCTGGAAGCGTATGGCGCCAGGCCTAGTCGCTGGTTCGTTAATTGGTGCTTGGGTTGCCTCTGGTATTCATGGTAATTCACTTCAATCAATAATAGGTATTGGTGCCTTTTTAGTAGGATTAAAAATGTTATTCATGAAAAATAAAGCTTTAGAAGAAAATGATTATAGTAAACTACCCTCTCCAATTGGTCAAACAGGTTTAGGAGGTTTTATTGGTATTATTTCTGCTATTTTTGGTATTGGTGGTGGTACATTAACCGTGCCTTTGTTAAGTAATTATGGTTTAAAAATTCAGCATGCAGTGGGCACTTCGGCAGCTTGCGGTTTACCCATTGCGAGCGCAGGAGCTATTGGGTTTCTTATTTTTGGACAACTTCTTGACCCTAGTGTAAAAGACGCCTTACCACAAGGTGTATTTGGGTTTGTACATCTTTACGCATTTATTTGTGTAAGTTTAGCTAGTTTTTTTACTGCACGTATAGGAGCTAAACTTGCTCATAAATTACC
>CALHCQ010000162.1 GCA_937936645.1 uncultured Algibacter sp. | reverse complement strand
GTTTATAAAGCTGATTTTTTAAGGGTTTATAATAAAAATATAGATTTGGTTCAAGATGAATCTCAAAAAAATGTAGACGAATATTTAAAGCTTTTTATAGATTATAAATTAAAAATAAAAGAAGCACATGCTTTAGGTTACCATAAAAAACCTGGTTATGTAAAAGAATTAACGGCGCATAAAAAACAGCTTTCTAAAAAGTTTTTAACCGACAATAAGGTTACAGATAACTTAGTAGAAGAAGCCTATAATAGAATATCGCAAGATGTAAAAGCATCACATATTTTAGTGCGTATAAACGAAACTGCAAGCCCTAAAGACACCTTGCAGGCCTACAAAAAAATAGTAGATTTACGTAAACAAGCCCTAAAAGAAGGGTTTGAAACGGTTAGAGCTAGGGTACACAATGGATCAACTATTTTTGGAGAAAAGTTGGGATATTTTACAGGGTTTAGAATGGTTTATAAATTCGAAAATGCAGCATATAACACCCCTGTAGGCAATGTTTCCCAGCCTTTTAGAACGCAGTTTGGCTATCATATTGTTAATGTTTTAGACAAACGAAAGTCTAGAGGCGAAATAACGGTAGCTCATATTATGATTGCAACTAAAAAGGATGATAAAGATGAAGAAGCGTCTAAAACAAGAATAAACGATATTTATAAAAAAATACAACAGGGCGAGGCTTTCGATGCTTTAGCTAAGCAATTTTCCGATGATAAATCGTCGGCTTCCGCAGGAGGAAAGATGATGCCATTTACAGGAGGACAAATAAGTTCAGAATTATTTGAAAACACAGCATTCGAACTTAAAAATATCGGCGATGTCTCTAAACCCATACAAACTCAGTTTGGTTGGCATATTATAAAATTACATAATAGAAAACTTACACCACCTTTAAAAGACATTAAAGACGATCTAGAGAAAAAAGTTAAAAGAGATTCTAGATCTCAATTAATAAATACGGCTATGTTAGCGAAGCTTAGAAATAAGTACAAAATAGATTTTGATGATAAACAATTAGCGTATTTCGAATCTATTTTAACTCCAGAATATTATAAAGGTACATGGAGGTTGCCAAAAGATTTTTTAAAGAATAAAGAGCTTTTAACAATAGAAAAAGATAAATATATTTATCATGATTTTGGAGTGTTTTTAGAAAATTATCAAAATAGAATAATAAATAAAGAGACTTATAAAACCATTGTAGCTAAGGCGTATAATAAGTTTTTAGACGAACAATTATTAAAATATCAAGAAACTCATTTAGAGCAAGAAAACCCAGATTACGCTCATGTTGTAGAAGAATATCGTGACGGATTGTTGCTGTTCGAATTAATGAATAATACCATCTGGGATGCATCAAAAAGCGACTCGTTAAAAATAAAAGATTTTTACAAAGCTCATAAAGTAAACTATGTTTGGCCTAAGCGCATGGACGCTGTTGTAGCATCATCAGCAAAGCAAAAAGTTTTAAAAAAGGTAGCTAAGTTATTAGAAAGTAATGTCGCTATAGATAGTATAAAGTCTAGAATGAATAAAAGTAATGCCGTAGATGTTATTTTTACAACAGGAAAGATGGACAAAAATCACCAAGCATTACCTGCAAAGGTTAAATTTAAAAAAGGCGTCTCTAAAATTTATAAACATAACGATGCTTATGTCGTTGTGCAAGTTAAAGATGTTATACCGTTAAAACCAAAAACATTAAGTGAGGCTAAGGGGCAGGTGACCTCCGATTATCAAGCTCAAAAAGAAAAGAATTGGCTAAGCGATTTAAGAAAAAAATACCATGTAACCATTAATAAAGATGTTTTAGAAGGTATAAAAAATAGCATAAAAACAAATTAAAAAGTGAAAATTAAACTAGTAATTATTTTAGCATTTACAATAACTTCGTGTACATTTTTTAACAAAACAGAAGAGCAGTATGCTGTGGCTCGTGTAAATAATGCATTCTTATACAAGGAAGATATCAAAAAAATAGTTGCACCAGGAACACCTAAAGCAGATAGTGTTTTACGTGTTCAAAATTATATAAACAACTGGGCAAAGCAACAATTATTGGTAGAAGGGGCTAAATTAAATTTAAATGAAGATAAGCAAGCGTCTTTTGATAAGTTAGTTGCACAATATAAAATAGATTTGTACGCCAATGCTTATTTACAAGCTTTAGTAAAGAAAAATATTGATACTCTAGTAAATTTAAATGAAGCTCAAAGTTATTACGAGTCTAATAAAAAAGCGTTTAAATTAAATGAAGAATTGGTTAAGTTAAGATACGTGCATCTAGACGAAAATATGATTGATTTTGAATCTATAAAAACAAAATTTAAACGTTTTAATAATGATGATAAAAAGGAGCTAGATTCTATATCTATTCAATTTAAATCTTTCGCTCTAAACGATACGGTTTGGGTAAGGTATAGTCAAGTTTTAAATAAAATACCTCTATTACTTACAGAAAATAAAGACAAACTGTTAAAAAAAACTAATTTTGTACAACTCAAAGATTCATTAGGAGTATATTTGATGCATGTAAATAATGTTTTGCTGCGTAATGAAACAGCACCATTACAATACGTAAAATCTACTATAGACCAAATAGTGATTAATAAAAGAAAATTAGAACTTATTAGAGAACTAGAAAAGGAGATTACTAAAGATGCTATTAAAAATAAAGAATTTGAAATTTACAATTAATATAAAACACCTTATAGTACTTAGCTTATCGTTATTAGTGCACAATGTTTTTGCACAAGAAATTATCGAAGAAACTAAGGAAGAAGCCAAGTTAGAGGAGAAGATCGATTTTTCTGATGCAAAAAAAATAGATGGTGTTGCAGCGGTGGTAGGCGAATATATTATTTTAGATTCCGATGTAGATAAGTCTTATATTCAATTAGAAGCACAGGGCGTTAACGTTAAAGAAATAGAACGTTGTCAGCTTTTTGGTAAGTTACTAGAAGATAAACTGTATGCACATCATGCCGTACAAGACAGTATTGTTGTGTCTCCAACAGAAATTAATAGAAGTGTAGAATATCAAATCCAACAGTTTTTACAACAAACAGGAGGCGACATGAAAAAACTTCTAGAATTTTATAAAAAAGATGACGAGCAAAGCTTTAGGCAAGAAATTTACGAGATAAACAAAAACAATATGCTTGCACAAAGAATGCAATCTAAAATTGTTAACAATGTAGAGGTAACGCCAGAAGAGGTACGTTTGTTTTTTAATAAAATTCCAAAAGACGAATTACCAACCTTTGGTACCGAATTAAAGGTAGCGCAAATTGTAATAGAACCAAAAGTTACAAAAGAAGAAAAACAAAAAGTAATAGACCGTTTGTCTCAGTTTAAAAAAGATGTAGAAGCAGGTTCTAGTTTTAGATCTAAAGCCATTTTATATGGCGAAGACCCAGGACTTAAACAATCGGGGTATATTTATACACTAAATAAAAAGAAGCCAAGAATGGTAAAAGAGTTTAGGCAAGCTGCATTTTCTTTACAAGAAGGGCAGGTGTCAGAACCTTTTGAAACAGATTTTGGAATTCATATTGTATATCTTCAAAAAATTAGAGGTCAAGAGTACGATGTTAGCCATATTCTTATAAAGCCAAAAGTATCTAACAGTGCCATGAAAGAGGCTAAAGAAAAACTAGAAAGAATAAGAAAACGAATAGTAGATGGCGAAATTAGTTTTGCCGAAGCAGCAAAAGCTTCTAGCGACGAGAAAGAAACACGAGCTAATGGAGGGCAGTTAATAAACCCAGAAACTCAAGATTACAATTTCGAGTTAACGCGTATGGATCCAGAATTATATGCGCAAATTCAAGATTTAAAAGGAGGCGCTGTATCGCCAATACTTTTAGATCAAGATAGAAGTCAGAAGAAAAAATTTAAAATACTAACAGTTACAGATCGTATTGACGAGCATCAAGCCGATTTTTCTAGAGATTTTTTAAAGATAAAACAACAGGCTTTAAACGAGAAAAAAATTAAAGCCGTAGAAAAATGGCAAAAAGAAAAGATTATAGATACCTATGTTAAAATAACAGGATCGTATAGAGATTGCGAGTTTTCTAGTAACTGGTTAAAAAAGTAAAAAAATATGTCAGATGTAGCTGCAGTAAAGCAATTTGTAGAAAAATATAAAACTCTAAAATTAGAGATAGCTAAAGTTATTATTGGTCAAGACGAAGTTATAGATCAAATTTTAATATCTATTTTCTCTGGTGGTCACTCTCTACTAGTTGGTGTACCTGGTTTAGCCAAAACATTAATGGTAAATACCATTGCCAAAGCCTTAGGTTTAGATTTTAAACGCATACAGTTTACTCCAGATTTAATGCCAAGTGATATACTTGGTAGTGAAATACTAGACGAGGATAGGCAATTTAAATTTGTAAAAGGACCTATTTTTGCAAATATTATTTTAGCCGACGAAATTAACAGAACACCACCAAAAACTCAGGCTGCTTTACTAGAAGCGATGCAAGAGCGTTCTGTGACTGTAGCTGGTCATCATTATAAACTAGATTTACCATACTTTGTATTAGCTACACAAAACCCTATAGAGCAAGAAGGAACTTATCCATTGCCAGAGGCACAGCTAGACCGTTTTATGTTCGCTATAAATTTACAATATCCAACCTATCAAGAAGAAGTTGAGGTTGTAAAGGCCACAACAAGCGATGTTAAGCAAAAAATAAATCCATTATTTAACGCCAAAGATATTGTTGCTTATCAACAACTTATACGCCGTGTACCCGTGGCAGATAATGTTATAGAATACGCTGTAAGTATTGTTGGTAAAACAAGACCAAAAAGCGAAGTTGCAGGTAAATTAGTTAAAGATTATATAGATTGGGGTGCAGGACCAAGAGCCTCTCAGAATTTAATATTAGCAGCTAAAACACATGCCGTTATAAATGGGAAATTTTCTCCAGATATAGAAGATGTGCAAGCTGTCGCTATTAGTATTTTACGCCATCGAATAATTAAAAATTACAAAGCCGATGCCGAAGGTGTAACCGAAGAGACAATAATTAAAAGTCTCTTTTAATTTAAGTTTTTAATAAAATTAAGAGAGAGGCTGTTGTAGATTTATTAGTATAGTAGAGCTTTTTGTGATAAAAATTTAATCATAAAGCGCATAAATGATACTATAATAAATAAATAGCATAGCAATGTGTTATGTGCTATAGCTTTTTTAAAATCTACATTAAATTTTGTAATTTGCCGCACTTGAAGTATTTTAAGCGTTGTAAAACCTTGTCTTTACTACATTTAAAATAATTTAATAAAAAATTAGAAAACAAGAGTATTGCTTTTAACAGCTCTTATTTCCTCAATAAAAAAAATAAAATATTTCTTTTAATGAATACTTACAAAGATTACCTTAAGGAGATTGAAGACAGAAAAGGTCTTGGACTTCAACCAAAGCCAATAGATGGCGCTGAATTATTAAGCGAAATTATTGCTCAAATTAAAGATTTAGATAACCCAGATAGAGCAGCGTCTCTAGACTTTTTTATCTATAACGTTTTACCTGGTACCACAAGTGCTGCTGTTGGTAAAGCTAAGTTTTTAAAAGAAATTGTTTTAGGACAAGAAGTTGTTAAAGAAATAACACCTGCTTTTGCATTAGAGCAATTATCACACATGAAAGGTGGTCCTTCCGTTAAGGTATTATTAGATTTAGCTTTAGGAAACGATGCTAACATAGCAAAAGAAGCGGCTAAGGTTTTAAAAACTCAAGTATTTTTATACGAAGCAGATACAGAACGTTTAGAAGAAGCTTTAAAAGCAGGAAATGCAATA
>CALHCQ010000161.1 GCA_937936645.1 uncultured Algibacter sp. | reverse complement strand
AAAATTATAGATCGTGCTTCTATGACAAATTTCCAGAAACAATGTTTCGATTTGTTGCAAGTATGGTGCGACGCTATGATAAAAGATCAAATTGATAATACTAAAGATCCTGTTACACATGGGGCTTTATATTGTAGAGCTTGCAATGAAATTCATGGACGTGCAAACGATGCTATTTATCCCTTAATGTACATGGCAGATGCTACGGGACATAAAAAATATTTAGAGGCTGCCATAAAATTAATGGATTGGTCTAAAAATGTAGATAAACCCGATGGTAGTGGTAGTTGGACAAACGATTTAAACCCTAAATCGTGGAATGGAATAACTGTTTTTACGGCTATTGCTTTAGGAGAAGCTCTGCATCATCATGGACATTTATTAAGTGCTGAGGTTAAGCAAAAATGGGATACTCGTCTTAAAGCGGGAATAGATTTTGTGTATCGTGAATTTGATATGCATTACAGCCATATTAATTACCGGTTTACTGCTATTTATGCATTACGATTTTTAGGGGCATATTTTCAAGAAGAAAAATATATTACAAGAAGTCGCGAATTTGCAAAGTTGATACCTAAATATTTAACAGCTCCAAATAAACTAATTTTTGGAGAGGATAAACCAGACAATGGTAAAAGCGCAAAAGGACTTTACCCTGTAGATTTAGGTTATAATGTAGAGGAAACTTTAAATGGCTTAGTACAATATGCTATGCTAGAAAACGATGAATCTTTACTTAAGCTACTAACCGAATCTATGAATGGGCATTTAGAATTTATGTTGCCCGATGGAGCCTGGGATAACAGTTGGGGGACCAGGCAAAATAAATGGACTTATTGGGGGAGTAGGACAACCGATGGCTGCCAACCAGCTTTTGCTTTAATGGCAAATAGAAATTCTGCATTTGGTACAGCGGCTATAAAAAATACGGAGCTTTTGCAGCGATGTACGGTTAACGGATTATTAGCTGGAGGATTGCATTATAAAACCCATGGCGTAAAACCTTGTATGCATCATACGTTTTCGCATGCTAAAAATTTAGCAGTTGTTTTAGATAATACGTCTTTAACAACAGTTGCAAATAATAATACATCTTTACCAAGGTTAACTAGCAATGGGGTTAAACATTTTCCAGAGTTAGATGTTTGGTTGGGAGCAAGAGGACCTTGGCGAACAACAGTGTCTTCTTACGACCAAGTTTGGAAAAAGAAATACTCGGTAGCAGGAACAGGCGGGGCTTTAAATATTTTATGGCATGAAAAAACAGGGCCTTTATTTACGGCTAGTATGGCAGAGTATATTGAGGTAGAAATACATAACCAACAACCACAACCTGGTATAGATTTTTGTTTAACACCTCGTGTAGAACGATTTGTAAACGGTATATGGTATACAAATATTCACGATTTAAAAGCTAAGGTTACACATAAAGATACTGCTGGAGATATTTTATTTAACATAGACACAGTACTTACAAATAGAGAAAAAGAAAGGCTTAATGATGCCGATGAATTTAATTTAAGATATATTATTAACAACCATAAAAGCTTATAGATCCTCTAAGGCGAATAATGGTGATACACTTGTGTTGCCCTTAATATCATCATCTAAAGAAACATATAAATTGATAAACAAAAATGTTTTAGAAGTTTATAAAGATGGTGCTACGGTTGTTGTAACTGCAAATGTAGATTTAGGTATTAAAACCATGAAAAATAAACGCATTTTTAATCAAGTACCCGGCATGGAGGTTTTGCCAATAATAATTAATTTTCCAGAACTTATTAATGAAATAATTTGTACGATTTATGTTAAATAGTCTAAAGCAAAGCAAAGCATTCTACTTACTAGTATTTGTAATTTATTTTTTTTCGGTAACGATATATGCCCAAAAACGCATTCCTAAACCAAATAGTTTAGTTGTTGCAGAACAGTTTAAAAACCCTATCGGATTTTATAATAAAGCACCAAACTTTTCATGGAAACTGCCAGTACATGCTCAAGTTAAATCTCAACATGCTTATCAAATTAGAGTAGCTTCGTCGTTAAAGTTGTTAAATAATAAATGCGATTTGTGGGACACAGGAAAGCAAAATTCATCAAAGTCCAATTGGATTGCATATAAAGGGAAGCCTTTACAGTCTAGGCAAAAAGTGTACTGGCAAGTTAGATATTGGAATCAAAATAAAAAGAAATCTAATTGGAGTACTGTAAATACTTTTGAATTAGGATTGTTAAATAATACGGATTGGCAAGCAAAATGGACAGGTTTAGATACTGCTAAAGACAGTCTTAAAGGGGTTCGTAATTTTCTAGTTCATAGGCCGCAATACCTTAGAAAATCTTTTCAGTTACCATCTCGAGTAGCTAAAGCAAGAATGTACATTACTGCTAAAGGCGTTTTTGATGTGCATTTAAATGGAAAAGATGTTAGTAATGATGTAATGACTCCTGGTTGGACACCTTACAACCATAGGATAGAAACTTTAACTTACGATGTTACAAGTTTTTTACAAACAGGAAAAAATGCCATTGCAGTAGAGTTGGCTTCAGGTTGGCATTCTGGTAGAATTAATAGAGGGAAATCTCTTTATGAAAATTTTGCATCGCCAAAAATTTTATGCCAGCTAGAAGTTACGTTAAAAGACGGATCAAAAAAAATTATAGTGTCTGATGAGAGTTGGAAAGGAACAACAAACGGTCCATTACGTTTGGCAGGAGTTTATGATGGAGAAACTTATGATGCAAATTTTGAAATGCCAAATTGGACAGCCAAAAGTTTTAATACAACTACATGGCAGGATGTAGAAACAGAAGAAATATCTAAAACTGTTAATTTAGCACCTAAAAGGCATCACACGGTAAAAAATCAAACGATTATAAAGGATGTAGACATTATTTCTGTAAAAGAAAATTCGGTTGTTTTTAATGTGAAGCAAAATATTGTAGGTATTCCTAAAGTAAAAGTGCCTATGAAAAAAGGAGATACTTTAAGAATTCGTTTTTCAGAAATGGTATTAAAAGACAATACATTTTACACTAAAAATTACAGGTCTGCAAAATCTACAGATTATTATATTGCAGCGAAAGATGGTGTTATAGAATATGCGCCAAAATTCACCTTTCATGGCTTTCAGTATATAGAATTAAGTGGGTATGATAAAAAAGCAAAACCCAATGTTACCTGGGTACAAGCTATAGCACAACATTCTAATTTTGATAAAAATGGATCGTTTACATCGTCTCATAAAAAATTGAATCAATTACAAAGCAATATTACTTGGGGTTTACGCGATAATTTTTTTGATATCCCTACCGATTGTCCGCAACGTGACGAACGTTTAGGGTGGACTGGTGATGCCCAGGTTATTGCACCAACGGCTTTATTTAATTATAATACACATGCCTTCTGGACGGCTTGGTTACAGAGTTTAAGAGAAAATCAGTCTGAGCATAAAGATGGTATGGTGCCTTTTGTTGTGCCAGATGTACTACAAACTAAAAACGGAAGTTCGGGTTGGGGAGATGCATCAGTAATTATTCCTTGGGATATTTATAAGTTTACTGGAGATATTACAATATTAGAAGAAAGTTATGAGTCTGCTAAAAAATGGGTCGCTTACTATCAATCTAAAATTAGAAAGAAACCATTTTTACCTAAAATGCATTCTTTTGCCGATTGGTTACAACCTTACCCTAGTAAAACAGGAAAATTAGCTAATAGAGGTGATACGCCAAAAGATGTAATTCATGCTGCTTTTTTTGCTCATTCTGCAAATTTAATATCTAAAATTGCTGCTGTTTTAGGGAAAACAGATGATGAAAAAAAATACAAAACACTACATAAATCGGTAGCAAATGCTTTTGAAAAAGCCTTTTTTAATGAGGGAAGGTTTACAGGTACAAAACAAACGCAAACAAGTTATTTATTAGCAATCCATTTTAATTTATTAAAGCCAGAAAATAAATTAAAAGCGCAAAATTATTTATTAGAAGAAATTAAAAAAGCAGACAACCATTTAGGTACTGGGTTTTTAGGTACTCCAATTTTACCAAAAGTATTAGACAATATGGGAGAAATTGATTTAATGTACGAGATTTTGTTTAAAGAAACGTATCCGTCTTGGTTTTATTCTATTAATCAAGGTGCAACCACGATGTGGGAGCGTTGGAATAGTTTTAGTAAAGAAAGTGGTTTTAATACACAAAGTATGAACAGTTTAAATCATTATGCTTATGGAGCTATAGGACAATGGATGTACGAACGAATTGCGGGTTTATCTTCTTTAGCACCAGGGTATAAGAAAATTAAAATTGCACCTATACCAAATACTAAATTTTTAACATCGGCATCGGCAAGCTTAAATACGCTTTATGGCACAGCTTCGTCGTCATGGAAAATAGAAAACAATACGTTTTATTTAAATGTAGAAGTGCCTCCCAATACAACAGCAGAAATACATATACCTACAACACAAAAAGAAAGTATATTATTAAACGGTATAGCGGTTAAAAAAAATAAAAACATTAATTTAGTTGCTTTTTCTAATACTTCTTTAACACTTTTGGTTAAAGCTGGAACTTATAAAATTCAATCTAATTTTAAATAAATATAAAATAGTTTTATGTTAAAAAAACTTTCTTTACTCGTAGCAAGTTTATTTGTGTTATGCTTTGGGGCTTGTAACGCGCCAGAAACACTCGTAAGTCCTAATCATTTAACGTTGTCCGAAGGGTTTGTAAATCCGTTAGGGTTTTACAATGCTACACCAACTTTTTCTTGGCAATTGCCAGTTAATAAAGATGTTAAAAAACAGCAAGCCTATCGTATAGTTGTGGCTAGTAGTCCCGATTTATTACCTAATAATGCCGATTTATGGGATTCTAAGAAACAAAAGTCAGATCAGTCTGCTTGGATTAAATACAATGGTAAAGCATTACAATCAAGAGATAAAGTTTATTGGCAAGTACAGTATTGGAATCAGGATGATGTAATATCACACTGGAGTAAAACGAGTCATTTTGAATTGGGTCTATTATCTAATAACGATTGGAAAGCAACTTGGATTGGTTTAGATACCAAGAAAGAAAAAGTAATGGGAAGTCAAGATAATATTCTTCATAGACCACAATACTTAAGAAAAGATTTTGAGTTGCCAAACAATATTGCTTCAGCAAGATTATACATTACAGCAAAAGGTGTTTTCGATGTAGCAATAAATGGTAAAGATGTAAGTGACGATGTTATGCCACCTGGTTATACGCCTTATAAAAAACGCATAGAAACTATTACTTATGATGTTAGTGATATAATTACATCTGGAAAAAATGCTATAGGTATAGAGGTCGCTGCAGGATGGCACTCGGGTAGACTAGGGTGGATGAAATCTTTTTGGAGTGATACTGAAACGCCAAAAGTTATATGCCAGTTAGAAGTAACAACTAAAGACGGTGATAAAAAAATAATAATTTCTGATGAAAGTTGGAAAGGAACAACAAATGGTCCCATTAGGCTTACCGAAATTTACGATGGTGAAACTTATGATGCTAATTTAGAAATGGCCAATTGGACAACCGCTAATTTTAAAGCTAATAATTGGGAACCTGTAAATACGTTTCCTGTTACTAGCAGCATACGTTTAGAGCCAAAGAGACACACTACTGTAAAATCAAAAATAAAAATTACTACCAAAGAAGTAATAGAAAAAGATGGTGCTGTTATTTTTGATTTAAAGCAAAATATGGTTGGAGTACCATTAGTTAAAGTACCTATGAAAAAAGGACAAACTCTTAAAATTAGATTTGCAGAAATGTTATCGCCAGATGGTACTTTTTATACAGAAAACTACAGAAGTGCGGCTTCTACAAATTACTATACAGCTTCCAAAGATGGTGTTATAGAGTGG
>CALHCQ010000160.1 GCA_937936645.1 uncultured Algibacter sp. | reverse complement strand
GTAAAAAATTACAAAGGAGAAAAATTTAATTTATTAGATTATGTAGATCCCGAAGCAGCTTTTATTACCATGAAAACACAAAATGGTCAAGATATAAAAGCGCTAGAGTTACCTGGGTTATGGAATGGTAGTATGGCATATTGGAATTCAATTTACATAGAGGTGCCACTACATACTTTTAATCCTGTAAAAACGGTAAACGATTTATTAAAACCGGCACATCAAAATGTTTAATGCACACAACTTAATACAAGAACTAAGTTTTAAGGCCGTTAGAAGTTCTGGTAGCGGTGGGCAACATGTTAATAAGGTGTCTTCTAAGATAGAATTGTCTTTTAATTTGAAAGATTCTTTGGTGTTAAGTCATATTCAAAAACAGCGCATTCATCATAAATTACATCATAGGCTAACCAAAAACGATGTTTTAATATTGCAGTGTGGCGAAAGTAGAAGTCAGCACAGAAACAAAGATTTGGTTATAAAACGATTTTTAACCATAATACGGTCTTGCTTGGTCATTACAAAAAAACGCATTCCCACAAAAACACCTAAAGCTGTAGTTAGAAAACGCTTAAATGATAAGCGTCGAAAATCTGAAATAAAACAAAATAGGCGCAAGCCTAAACCAGATTAGAATTTTTTATGTTAAAAAAAGATTCTTAGGCTAGAACCACTAACCTCTACACGGTAGTTTCTTAAGCCACAAGTAAGTTCTGTGTTGTTGGTAGAGCGTCCTGTTACCAAACTGTATTCGTTTTTATTAGCACAAGTTGTTGCAGCGTTTAACCCTGTTGGCACTAAAATAGTGCAGTTGCTTTGAGCTACATTAGGGTCTCTGGCATCCCAAGCAAAATAATTAGCTCCTGTAAAAGCAACTATAACACCTCCATTTCCTTCGTTTGCAATATAAACCGAATTACCTCCAAATTGAAGTTGGCTAAATTGCGGTAAATTTAAATTAATACTAAAATTTACAGGTATGTTTAATAGAAATCTACAATTTTCATTGTCTACCGAGCTTCTGCTACAATTTGTTGTTATTACAAACAAGAACAATATACATAGGTGCTTTATCATGCTAAATTAATTTTAAATTGCAATTTACAAGAATAAATAAATAGAGTTAATAATTTTATTATATTTGTTGGACAATCTCGTGTAAACGGGATTTTTTTGTTCCGAATACTTTGTTATGTGTCAAAGCTTATTTCGGAATCTTTTTTATTAAGTAAACGATGAAGTTATGAGTAAAGTATCTTACTATACACCAGAAGGATTAAAAAAATTACGAGAGGAGCTAAGACAATTAAAAGATGTTGAGCGTGTAAAAGCTTCTAGAGCTATTGCTGAAGCTAGAGATAAAGGAGATTTAAGTGAAAATGCCGAGTACGATGCTGCTAAAGAAGCGCAAGGTATGTTAGAAATGCGCATTTCTAAACTAGAAGATGCATTGGCAGGAGCTCGTGTTATTGATGAATCTCAGTTAGATAATTCTAAAATTTTAGTGTTATCAAAAGTTAAAATAAAAAATCAAACCAATGGTATGGAGATGAACTATACTTTGGTTGCCGATGGTGAGGCCGATTTGGCTACAGGTAAAATATCTGTTAATTCGCCTATAGGTAAGGGCTTGTTAGGTAAATCTGTTGGTGATGTAGCCGAAATTAAAGTGCCTAATGGTGTTATGAAGTTCGATATTATAGAAATTACGAGGTAAACATAACTTCTAAAAAATATTTTAAACAGATATAAAGATGGCAAAATCTTTATATTTTCATAAATTAAAAAAAACAGATAAAAACGAACCCATGGCATCTATATTTACACAAATAATTAACGGTGAAATACCATGTTATAAAATTGCCGAAAATGATGAGTTTTTAGCCTTTTTAGATGTAAACCCAAACAGTGTTGGTCATACCTTGTGCATACCTAAAACAGAGGTTGACAAGGTGTTCGATTTAGACGAGCAGGTTTACACAAGACTTATGTTATTTTCTAGAAAAATAGCACTAGCCATAGGTAAAGCTATACCGTGTAACCGTGTAGGTATATCTGTTGTTGGGTTAGAGGTTCCGCATGCCCATGTGCATTTAATACCACTTCACACGATGGATGATGCACGTTTTCTTAATAAAGCAAAAATGACTACAGAAGCTTTTGTTGATACAGCTAAAGCTATAAAGGCTTATTTGTAAAAAATAATTTAAGCAGACCTAAGAGACATTTGTATTGTTGTTCCTTTATTAATTTCAGATTTATAAACCTTTATTTTTCCGTTGTGAAAATCTTCAACAATACGCTTTGTTAGAGATAATCCAAGTCCCCAACCGCGTTTTTTAGTGGTGTAACCAGGTTCGAATATCTTACTAAAATTCTTTTTTAAAATACCTTTACCTGTATCTTCTACCCTAATCTTAATATAGTCTCCTTCTTGTAATATGGTAAGCGATAATTTCCCTCTCCCTTTCATGGCGTCTATAGCATTTTTAACTAAGTTTTCTATGGTCCAACTATAAAGTTGTTTATTTAATAACACCGGTAATGTGCCGTTGGGAGTTTCTATATTAAAATCAATAAGTTTAGATGAGCGTGTTTTTAAATATTCGTAAGATATTTTTGTTTCGTTAATAATATCTAGTTTTTCTAAAGGCGTAATAGAACCAATTTTACTAAAACGCTCTGTAATAGTTTGTAATCTACTTATGTCTTTTTCGATCTCTTTAATATAATCTGGATCAACATTTTCTGTTTTTAATAATTCGGTCCAGCCGATTAAAGAAGACAAAGGAGTCCCTATTTGATGCGCCGTTTCTTTGGCCATGCCAGACCATAATTTGTTTTGTATGGCGTTTTTATTGCTTCTGTAAAAAAAGAAAATTACAGCAGAAAACAGGACGATAATTAGTATTAATGCTAAAGGGTAGTATTTTAATTTATTTAATAAAGGCGAATTACCGTAATACAAAGTTTGTAAAACGCGACCTTTATATTTTATTTCATGCGGTTTGTTTTCTTCCTTAAAACGGGAAATAAGCGATTTTATATAGGCTGTGTCTTTTGCTTTTTCTAAATCAATATTATTGTAACTATAACTACCATTGTTATTAACAAGTATCATGGGGGTTGTTTTGTTACTTTGAATTATTTGCATGGGCAACTCACCAATATTAGCTTCTAAATCGCTGCTTTTAGCTAGTTCTTGTTGCGAAAACGACCATATTTTCATTTTGGTTCGTTCCTCTTGTTTAAAATTCTGAAAAAAAGTATATGTATTCCATAAAATAAGAGAAACAATAACGAAAGAAATTATAATTAATATCCACCTAAAGGTGTTGCTATATTTAGAAAAAATCATGGTTCTTTTATTTGCGTAATAATATAATGCAATTCTGTTAATATTATTGTTCAACTTGTTATAATTCGATTTTTACATGACTACGATATTGGTTACATTTGCCAAAGCAAAGTGAAATGTTGTTTTGCTTTTAGAAGTATAATATTCACAAAGTTAAACAGTTAACTGTTTTGTAATGTCGCTAAAAATTAATAAATTGAAAAAACAAAAGCTTTAATACTTTAGCTAGTAGGGTGTTAAATATTTTTGGTTTTATAATTAACCATTGTTGTGTGCGAATTTTAAATACCGGTCGTGTTTGTTTTTTAAAATAAATTTGACTTTTAATTATAAATAGGTAAAAAATAAATTAATTAGTAATAAATGGAAGTTCAAGGAAGTATTAAATTGGTAGGAGAAACTCAAACTTTTGGAAGTAATGGGTTTAGAAAAAGAGAAGTTGTTGTTACTACAGAAGAGCAGTACCCACAGCATATTATGGTAGAATTTGTTCAAGACAAATGCGATCTTTTAAATAGTTATAGCGCGGGGCAACAGGTAAAAATTAGTATAAACCTAAGAGGTAGAGAATGGGTAAACCCACAAGGTGAAACTAAATACTTTAACTCTATACAAGGTTGGAGAATTGAAGCTTTACAATCTGAAGCTCCTGCAGGAATGCCTCCTGTGCCACCAACAGATGCTTTCGAGCCAGCTGGAGATTTAAAGCAGGATGATCATGACGATTTACCTTTTTAATTTAATAAATTAAAATAATATAGAAATAACCTCAATGTTTATGCTAACGTTGAGGTTATTTTTTAGTGTAAAAGATGTATTATTTAAATAATAACATAGTGTTTCCAGATGTTAGTACGGCTAACGAGCATGGCATACTGGCTGTAGGTGGTGACTTATCTGTAGAGCGATTGTTAGAAGCCTACAAGCGCGGTATTTTTCCTTGGTTCGAATCTGGCGAGCCTATTTTATGGTGGTCTCCTAACCCCAGATTTGTATTATACCCCAAAAATTTAAAGGTTTCTAAAAGCATGAAACAGTTTATGCGTAATTGTAATTATACGGTAACTGTAAATAAGGCGTTTAAAACAGTTATCTCTTCTTGTTCCAAAATTAAAAGAACAGGCCAAGACGATACCTGGATAACCAATGGTATGATTGATGCTTACGTAAAACTACACGAGCTAGGTTATGCCAAATCTGTAGAAGTTTGGAGTAATAATAAACTTGTTGCAGGACTTTATGGTGTAGATGTTGGTAATAATGTGTTTTGTGGGGAAAGCATGTTTACAACAGAAAGTAATGCAAGTAAAGCTGCCTTTATTACATTTGTACAGAACACAAATTATAAACTAATAGATTGTCAAGTGTACACAAACCATTTGCAAAGTTTAGGTGCCGAAGAAATTTCTAGAGATACGTTTATTAAATATTTATAATATAAATGTTAAAGTTGGCCATGTCTAAAACAACTTGTTAAATGGTCGTTAACCATACCAATAGCCTGCATGTAAGCATAAACAACAGTGCTACCAACAAATTTAAAACCTCTCTTTTTTAAATCTTTACTAATAATATCGCTAAGGGGCGTGTTTGCAGGAACGTCGTCTAAGTTTTTATAGTTGTTTTGAATTGGTTTTTTGTTTACAAACGCCCAAATATAATCGCTAAAACTTCCAAATTCTTTTTGAATATTAATATAAGCTTGAGCGTTTGTTATTGTAGCTCTAACTTTTAATTTATTTCTAATTATTCCAGTATCGTTTAATAAATCATTTATTTTGTCTTCGTTGTAATTAATAATTTTATTAAAATCAAAGTTATTAAAAGCCTGTTTAAAATTCTCGCGCTTACGCAAAACGGTTATCCAGCTTAAACCAGCTTGAAAGGTTTCTAAAATTAAAAATTCAAATAGTAAATTATCGTTAAAAACGGGTACGCCCCATTCTGTATCGTGGTAAGCTTCGTATAAAGGATCTCCAACGCACCAATTACATTTGTGTACATCCATAATATTCTAAATAAATAATGATATCAAGTTAGTAAGGAATTTGTTAAAAATAAGACTTATTTTGTATATCATAATTTACAATATATCAATTTTTGATTGACTAAAACATATAATCATGGATGCAATTATTAAAAACAGTTTAGAGAAGAGTATGTCTTACCAAGACTATAGAGATTTGGTGGCTGAATTAGCAAGTAACAATACAACTTCTGGCGATCAAAAAACAGAAGCACTTGCTAACTACACGAAATTAAACGATAAGCGTATGAAGCGTTGGGATAAAACGATTAAAGTTCCAGATCTATACCAAAGTCAAATAAAAAATAGTGATGCATCTTTAACTTGGTTAGTTATAACAGAAAGTTGGTGTGGTGATGCGGCACATATTATGCCTGTTATTAATAAAGTAGCTACTTTAAATGGAAACATAGATTATAAGGTTGTTTTACGTGATGATAACCCAGAATTAATTGACGCATTTTTAACCAATGGTGGTCGCGCTATACCTAAATTAATAATGCTAGATAACGCAACTGGAGATGTTGTTGGAACTTTTGGACCAAGACCTAGCGAGGCTACAGCAGCTGTAAATAAATATAAAGAAGAACACGGAAGTGTAACACCAGAATTTAAAGAAAATTTACAGCGTTGGTATAATAAAAATAAAGGAGAAAATATTATACACGACTTAACTACTAAACTTAATGAATTGCATTTAGTTGCTAAATAACCTGTTTAAGTTACTTAAAGAGTAAATTTTATAAACAAAAAAGACTGCAGTGCGCAGTCTTTTTTTTATGGTAATAATGGATTTTATTCATCTTTTAACGAAGCTATAAATGCTTCTATACTTTTTGATTCTAGAACATTAAAATCGCCAATTTTTGTGCGCCTTAAAGCCGATAAATGCGCTCCAGAATTTAGAGCCTTTCCAAAATCGTTAGCAAGAGATCGTATGTAGGTGCCTTTACTACAAACGACTCTAAAGTCGATATTTAAACCTGTAATTTGGGTAATTTCAAATTCAGAAATAGTAATGCTTCTCGGTTTTATTTCTACGCTTTCGCCTGCGCGAGCAAATTCGTATAGGCGTTTTCCATCTTTTTTTAATGCCGAAAATATAGGTGGGTACTGCGCTATAGTACCAATAAAAGAAGCGGTTGTTTGTTTTATTAAAGCGTTCGTAATATGCTTAGTTTCGAAGGTTTCATTAATTTCCGATTCTAAATCAAAAGAAGGCGTTGTGCTCCCCAAGGTTATCGTACCTGTGTACTCTTTTACTTGGCCTTGAAAACCGTCTATTTGCTTGGTCATTTTTCCGGTGCAAATAACAAGTAGCCCTGTAGCAAGTGGATCTAAGGTACCCGCATGCCCAACTTTTATTTTTTTTATATTAAACGCTTGTCTAATTTCCCAGCGTAGTTTGTTTACAACTTGAAAAGAAGTCCAATTTAATGGCTTGTCTATAAGTAATACCTGTCCGGCAAGATAATCTTCTACAGTCATAAAATTAGTTCATTAAAGAAAAAGTAATCGCAATAAGTCCTACAATACTGCAGTAAATAGCAAAATAAGATAGCTTACTTTTTTTTACTAAAGTAATCATCCAGGTGCAAGCAAATAAACCAGCAATAAAGGCGGCAACAAAACCAACAGATAGCGCTGTTATATTTCCGCTATTATAATTTAAGTCGCCACTTAATATGTCTTTAGCTATTTTACCAAAGATAAGCGGTATAACCATTAAGAAAGAAAAACGAGCGGCTTTGGTTTTGTCGTTGCCAAGTAAAACCGACGTAGATATAGTGGCTCCCGATCTAGATATGCCAGGTAGCATAGCAATAGCTTGCGATATTCCTATAAGAAACGCATTGCTGTATGTTACTGTTTTATTGGTGTCTTTAGCTTTGTTAGCAAGAAAAAGTAGTCCGGCCGTTATAAGTAACATGCAGCCTACTAGTAAAATATTACCGCCAAATAAAGCCTCTAATTGACTTTCGAAAAATAAGCCTACAATTACAGCAGGAAGCATAGAAATAACTATTTTAGAAATAAACTGTAAATCTTCGTTCCATTTAAACTGAAGCACACCTTTTATGATGCTTAAAATGTCTTTTCTAAATATAACAATTGTACTTAACGCTGTAGCAAAATGGAGTACTACGGTAAAAAGTAAACTTTCTTCTGGAATAGAATTATCTCCTAGAATAGCTTTTCCCAGCTCTAAATGCCCACTAGAAGAAACAGGTAAAAATTCTGTTAATCCTTGTATAATTCCTAATATTATAGCGTCAATTATTTCCATGCAGCAAAAATATTAAAATAGAATTAGCAGCGGCTTATTATAATATTTTATTTTTTTAAACTCCAAATTGAGTTAAATGATGGTCTAGATGTTTGTAAAACATGTTATTCCATTCTGTTTTATTTAGTTTTCCAAAAGAGTGAGATTCTTTGTTGTCAAAATAATCTTCGCCTAGCTTTTGTGTTTTAGTAATAAAAGCGCTCAACTTATTTTTTTCAGTATCAAAAGATTTATGGTCAGTAATTAAAAACTGAGGGGCTGTTTTTCCATTTCTAGAAAAAGGCTTCTCGCCAACCACCATTTTTTTTATAAACGTTTTTAAAATAAACTTTGTAACAGCATTCGGTTTTGGGTGTATGTCGCTATATATCATTTCGTAGGTTACCGAGCAATGTGCTAGCATTTGCCCTACAGACATTTTTCCCCATTGTGGTTTTGTTGTAGCTTGTAGGTTGTTAATACGATTAATAATTTGGGCTGTTACTTTTTCGTCAAAAATATTTTCCATAATTATAAAATAGTTAAGTTCTTTAATCTACTTATCTGGATTTAATAAAATAGCATATACTTGTATGCCAAAACCTATTAATACTAGTGTTGGTGCAAGACGTATGCGTCTCCAGTTAAAAATTTCCGGATTCCAAACATTTGGATCGTCACTACCACCGCCAGACATTAATATAAAGCCAAGTGCTATAATGGCAAGACCAATAAACATAAATTTGTAGTTCTTATTGCCAAATACAAAAGCAGCTTTGGTATTGTTTTTTTGTTGTTTTTCTGCCATAATTTTAATAACTAATCTATGCAAATTAACATAATTATTTAAGATATATGTGTTAATGGTATGTTTAATTTATAGTGCTTCTAGTATAAATAATCTGTTTTTAAATTTAAAAAACGTTGTGTGGCAAAGTAGGTGCTTATCCAGGTTATTACAATGCCCAAAGCAAATATAAAACTAAATAATATACTTATTAAAATAGGGTTATTTAATAAGTGTAGCTCTATAAATGTTTTGTTTAAATAAAATAAAACAGCAGCCATGCCAATAAGTGCTAAACAAGCGCCAATAACACCAAGTTTTACACTTTGCCACACAAACGGACGTCTTATAAAACGTTTTGTAGCGCCAACCATTTGCATGGTTTTTATAGTAAAACGTTTAGAATATACAGCAAGACGTATAGAACTGTTAATTAACAAAACGGCTATAATTGTAAATATAGCGCTTATAATAAGCACCCACAGGCTAATACGTTTTATATTGTCGTTCATTAAATTAACCAAATCATTATCGTAGGTAACCTCTTCAACAAATTTTTTATTTAAAGCATCTTTAGATATTTTTTCTAAATGCGCAGAGGTTACAAAGTCGGCTTTTAAATGTACATCTATGGAGTTTTGTAAAGGGTTGTAACCTATAAAATCCATAAAATCTTCACCATTTTCTGTTTTCATAAATTCTGCTGCTTCTTCTTTAGAAACGTATGCGGTAGACTTTACATAATTAGCCATAACAAAGCTTTTTTCTAATTGCTTTATTTCTACAGGTTTTGCAGAGTCTTTTAAATAAATGGTTAAAACAACCTGTTCTTTAAATAAGTTTGATACTTTTTTTGCATTGATAACAAGTAAACCTAGTAAACCTAACAAAAATAAAACTAACGCAATACTTAACACTACAGAGAAGTAGGAGGAAATAAGGCGACGTTTTTGGTGTTTTTCAAAAGATTGACTCATAAAGATGTTATATTATATGGTGTAAAAATAGCAAAGTATCTTAAAACAAACTTTAAAAGCTTTAAACTTTTAATTTGTAATGTTATAGCGTTTGTTTTAAATTAAAGTAGTGCTGTTTACATGGGTTACTTTTTTGCTCATTAAATAAGCGTATTACCTTATGTAATTACAACGTTTAAAGTTTTTACATTGTTATAATAAGTTTAAATTTGTCGCACATTAAGCAACTATTAGTATAAAAGTTAGCAGTAACTCGAAAATATATTATAAAGGATGAATTACGATTTCAATAAAATCGAACAAAAGTGGCAAAAATACTGGTCAGAAAACCAAACATTTAAGGCTGTAAATAATAGCGATAAACCAAAATATTATGTTTTGGATATGTTTCCTTATCCTTCTGGAGCAGGTTTACATGTAGGGCATCCGCTTGGCTATATTGCTTCCGACATTTATGCGCGTTACAAACGCCACAAAGGGTTTAATGTATTGCACCCACAAGGTTACGATTCTTTTGGTTTACCTGCAGAGCAGTATGCTATACAAACAGGGCAACATCCTGCTATAACAACAAAAGATAATATTGCTACTTACCGTAGGCAATTAGATCAAATAGGTTTTTCTTTCGATTGGTCTCGCGAAGTACGCACATCCAACGCAAGTTATTATAAATGGACGCAATGGATTTTTATACAGTTATTCAACTCGTGGTTTAATAATGATACTCATAAAGCCGAGTCTATAGAAACGCTAGAAGCTATTTTTGAGAAAGCAGGAAACCAAACGGTTAATGCCGTTTGCGATGATGATATTGTTAGCTTTACCGCTGCACAGTGGCAAGCTTTTTCTAGCAAAGAACAACAAAAAATATTATTACAATACCGTTTAACTTATTTGGCAGAAACCGAAGTGAACTGGTGCCCAGAATTAGGGACTGTTTTAGCCAACGACGAAATTGTAAACGGATTGTCGGAACGAGGCGGTCACCCTGTTATTCGTAAAAAAATGACACAATGGAGTATGCGTATATCGGCCTATGCCGAGCGTTTATTGCAAGGTTTAAATACCGTAGACTGGACAGACTCTTTAAAAGAGAGTCAGCGTAACTGGATTGGCAAATCTGTTGGAGCCTCTGTTCGTTTTAATGTAAAAGACAGCGATGCTGTAATAGACGTTTTTACAACACGACCAGATACCATTTTTGGGGTTAGTTTTATGACACTAGCACCAGAGCATGAGCTTGTTTCTAAAATAACAACACCAGAGCAAAAAGCCGAGGTCGATGCTTACATATTAGCAACGTCTAAACGTAGCGAACGCGATAGAATGGCCGATGTAAAAACCATATCTGGAGCCTTTACGGGTGCCTATGTCGAGCATCCGTTTACTAAAGCCCCTATTGCAATTTGGATAGGCGATTATGTTTTGGCAGGCTACGGTACAGGAGCTGTAATGTCTGTGCCATGTGGTGACGACAGAGATTATGCTTTTGCAAAACATTTTAATATTCCTATAATTAATATTTTTGATGGTGTAGATATTTCAGAATCTGCATTCTCAGATAAAGAGAAAACCATTATTGCCAACAGCGATTTTCTTGATGGCATGAATTATAAAAAAGCAACCAAACGTGCCATTTACGAGTTAGAACAAATTGGGCATGGTATGGGTAAAACCAATTACCGTTTGCGTGATGCTGTTTTTAGCCGTCAGCGTTATTGGGGCGAACCATTTCCTGTATATTATGTAGATGGTATGCCACAAATGATTGATGCTGCTTTTTTACCTATAGCATTGCCCGAGGTAGAAAAATATTTACCAACCGAAACTGGCGAGCCTCCCTTAGGTAACGCAACAATTTGGGCTTGGGATACTGCACAAAACAAAGTCGTGTCTAATAATTTAATAGACCATAAAACGGTGTTTCCTTTAGAGTTAAATACAATGCCAGGTTGGGCAGGAAGTTCGTTTTACTTTAATAGATACATGGATCCCGAAAATAACGACGCCATTGCATCGAAAGAAGCTATGGATTATTGGCAGGATGTCGATTTATACATTGGTGGTAGCGAGCATGCTACAGGCCATTTATTATATGCTAGATTTTGGCAAAAGTTTTTATTTGATAAAGGCGTTGTTCCTGTAGACGAGTTTGCAAAAAAATTAATTAACCAAGGTATGATACTTGGTACAAGTGCTTTTATTTATAGAGAAGAAGGCACGCAAACCTATTATTCTAAAGGGTTAATTAATGATAAAAATGTACAGCCTATACATGTTAAAGTACAATATGTAAACGCTTCTGATGAGTTGGATATTGACGGATTAAAAAATGATGGCGAGTTTGGAGCCGATTATGTAAATGCCGAATTTATTTTAGAAGATGGCGTGTGTAAAGTAGGGCGTGAGGTCGAGAAAATGTCGAAATCTAAATACAATGTAGTTAATCCAGACCGTATTGTTGCCGATTATGGTGCCGATAGTTTACGATTATACGAAATGTTTTTAGGGCCTCTAGAACAGTATAAACCATGGAATACAGCTGGTATAACGGGAGTACATTCGTTTCTTAAAAAATTATGGAAATTGTATGCAACCGACAGTGGTTTAAAGGTTACAGATGCGGCACCCACTCCCGATAATTTAAAAACATTACATAAAACCATAAAAAAGGTTGAAGCCGATATAGAGAATTTTTCCTTTAACACGTCGGTATCTACTTTTATGATTGCGGTTAACGAGCTTGGTGCTCAAAAATGTACAAGTAAAGACATATTAGAGCCTTTATTGGTTTTAGTATCTCCTTATGCGCCGCATATTGCAGAAGAGTTATGGGCTGCTTTAGAGAATAATGGTTCTATATCTACTGCTAGTTTCCCGGTGTTTAATGCATCGTATTTGGTAGAGCAAAATAAGAATTACCCAATATCGTTTAATGGTAAAATGCGTTTTACTATGGAGTTGCCTATGGATATGAGCAAGGAAGATATAGAAAAAGCGGTTATGGCGCACGAAAAAACACAAGAGCAACTTGCAGGACGAACTCCTAAAAAAGTAATTGTTGTTCCTGGTAAAATTGTAAATATAGTGGGGTAATACCTCTTAACATAAAAAGGATTGAATATTGCACTAAACGTTATGTGGTTTGGTGCAATTTTTTTATTTGCGTTAGGGATTGAGGCATTGTTGGAGCTCTTTTTGTGTTGTTGCACTTATGCAACACAAAAAAGCGACTGCCAAAAGCCCGACCCTTGGGTAACGCCCTTATTAATGAAATGAATTTATAAATGGATAAGTATACAGAAATTATAGGTTTTGTAGCAGCCTTTTTAACTACGGCAGCTTTTTTACCTCAGGTTTATAAAACATGGAAAACAAAGGATGCATCGAGTTTGTCTATGCCCATGTTAATTTTATTTTTTGTGGGGGTTTTAGCTTGGTTGGTGTATGGTACATTAAAGGAGAGTCCGTCCATGATTTTTGCCAATGCGATTACTATTGTGTCGGGGTGTTTGCTTATTTATTTTAAACTAACCTATAAGCAAAAATAATTTTAACGTGTTTTTTTTACAGCTTAATTGTAAGAATAAACGAGTAAATTTTTGCTGTAAAACAAGATTTAATGCTGTTTTGAAGTATTTATTGTTATATTTATTTCGGAATTTAATTTTAAAATTGAAAAACAATGATGGGATATTATGTGTTAATAGGTGCTATTTCTCTTTTTAGCTGGTTGGTAAGCAACCAATTAAAAAGAAAATTTGCTAAGTATTCTAAAATACAATTGCGTAATGGTTTAACGGGAGAAGAGATTGCTTTAAAAATGTTGGCAGATCATGGTATTACGGATGTTAAAGTAATATCGACCGCCGGACGATTAACAGATCATTACAACCCAAGAGATAAAACAGTAAATTTAAGTGAGGCTGTTTATGCCGAAAGAAATGCTGCTGCTGCTGCTGTATCGGCGCACGAATGTGGTCATGCTATACAACATGCCAGGGCGTATAAGTGGTTAACCATGAGATCTAATTTAGTGCCCGTAGTAAATTTAACATCCAGTATGTCGCAATGGGTTGTGTTTGCTGGTATTGGACTTATGGCTACACAGGCTATTGGTGGTCTTGGGCAATGGGTGGCCATTGCAGGTTTGGTAATGATGAGTTTTGCAACCCTTTTTAGTGTTGTAACTTTACCTGTAGAGTACGATGCTAGTAATCGTGCTTTAGCTTGGTTAAAAAATAAAAATATAGTTACTCCAGATGAGTATGCAGGATCTAAGGATGCTTTAAAATGGGCTGCAAGAACATATTTAGTGGCTGCCATTGGCTCTATAGCTTCTTTATTATATTGGGCATTAAAAGTTTTTGGTGGTAGAAGATAATAATTTAACGTATAAATAATAATTATGGATAATCGTATTGAAAACTCGATGCCGTCTGGCGCAATTTTAAGCCGTTTAAGTACGGAAGATCAGGTTGCTTTTTACAAGAAAACATATTCGCATGTGGCTGGTGGTGTGTTAGTATTTATTCTTTTTGAATATCTTTTGTTTCAAAGTGAGGCTATTGTAGAGTTTACTTTGTCTATGACTCAAGGGTATCTTTGGCTGGTAATGCTTGGCGGTTTTATGCTTATTACCAACTTTGCAGAAAGTACTGCGTTACGCACTACAGACAAGAATAAGCAATATTTGGCTTATGGTGTTTACATTTTGGCAGAGGCTTTTATTTTTGTGCCAATGATTTATATTGCAGCTTTTTATTTAGAAGCTGGTGCTGGTATTTTACAACAAGCTGCCATTGTAACTTTAGCCTTGTTTACAGGGTTATCGGCTGTTGTTTTAATCACAAAAAAAGATTTTTCTTTTTTAAAAACAGGTTTAACTATTGGCTTTTTTATTGCCTTAGGTTTAGTTATTGCTGGTAGTATTTTTGGTTTTAACATGGGCTTATGGTTTTCTGTTGGTATGTGCTTATTGGCTGGCGGTAGTATATTGTACCAAACGTCTAATTTAGTACACAAATACAGTCAAGATCAATACATACCTGCAGCTATAGGTTTGTTTGCTTCTTTAATGCTTTTGTTTTGGTATATATTAAGAATATTTATGTCTAGAGATTAATTTATATTAATTAACAATAATTTATTTAAAGCTCTGAATTTTAATTCGGAGCTTTTTTATTTCTTTACATTTTAAATATATACTTAATGAGCAGTTCTATCAATTATTACAAACAACAAAAAGACACGTATTTTAATTTAGTACAAAATCGGTCTAAGCAAATGCGATGGTTAAGTATATTACGCTTGGCTATTTTTACATTAACTGGTTTTGGGGTGTATTTAAGTCGTTCTAATTGGCAAGTAGCAACGATTATTACTGTCGTTGGTATTGTGGCTTTTTTGTATGTGCTGTTGCGTTATAATTCAATTAAAAAAAATCGTGATTTTAACAGGGCTTTAGTCACTGTTAATGAGGATGAAATAAAGATTGCCTCTGGCGATTTTTTTGATAGAAATGATGGTTTAAAACATCAAGATCCTAATCATTTTTATAGCTTAGATATCGATTTATTTGGTCGTGGGTCTTTTTTTCAGTTTATAAATAGAACTACAATTCCCGAAGGAGAACATAAATTAGCCGCAGCCTTAAAAGCAAATAACATAGCGCAAATAACAACCAGGCAAGAAGCTATTAAAGAGCTAAGTGCTAAAGCAAAATGGAGGCAATATTTTACAGCAAACTCTAGCTTTGTAAATGTTGAGGTGCCAGAGAAAACTATAATAAAATGGTTAAAGAATTATAATCCTTTTTTATCAAAAGCAATACAGTGGTTGCCTTTGCTTTTTATTATTATAACGACTGCAATATTAGGATTAACTTTTTTTAAAATACTAAATCCAGAATTTATCGGGTATTGGTTATTTATTGGTTTGGGAATTTCTGGTATCTATTTAAAAAAAATAAATGCATTATCTGCAGGAGTAGATCGTGTTAAAGATACCTTTAGACAATATGTTTTATTGCTGGATTTAATAGAGAACGAAAATTTTACATCTGCTTTATTAAAGCAAAAAAAGAAACAAATTGAATTAGAGCATAAGAAAGCATCGGTTATATTTAAAGATTTTTCTAGAGCCATAGATGCTTTAGACAATAGAAATAATATGATAGGCGCCATTTTTGGCAATGGCTTTTTTTTAACAGATATAAAAAACAGCTACCGTATAGAAAAATGGATCGTTCAGTATGGCGAAAAAGTATCGCATTGGTTCGATGCTATTTCTTTTTTTGATGCATATAACAGTTTAGGAGGTTTTGTGTTTAATCATCCAGAGTTTGTATTTCCTGAAATAAAAACAGACCATCAAAAAATAAAAATACAGGATTTAGGGCATCCTATGTTGAATAAAAATAAACGTGTAGATAATAATTTACATATAAATAATCATGACTTTTTTATAGTAACAGGTGCAAATATGGCGGGTAAAAGTACCTTTTTAAGAAGTGTTGCTTTACATATTGTTATGGCTAATGTAGGGTTGCCCGTGTGTGCTGCCAAAGCCGAATATATGCCTGTTAAGTTAATTACCAGTATGCGTACAAGCGACTCTCTTGTAGAGGATAGCTCGTACTTTTTTGCCGAGCTTACACGGTTAAAGTATATTGTAGATACTATTAAAGATACACCATATTTTATTGTACTAGACGAAATATTAAAAGGTACCAACAGTGTAGACAAAGCGCAGGGGTCTAAAAAATTTATAGAAAAGTTAGTCGCATCTCAAGCTACAGGTATTATAGCAACACACGATTTAAGTTTATGTGATATAGAAGAACAGCTAAACCAAGTGCATAATTATTATTTTGATGCCGAAATTATAGAAGATGAGTTGTATTTTGATTATAAATTTAAAAAAGGAATTTGTGAAAAAATGAATGCTTCTTTTCTATTAAAAAAGATGAATATTATATAAAACACGAAATAATATTAGCAAGTTAATACCATAAAACAACCTGCTTTTTATTGTTTTTGTAAGAAATTTTAAAATTTATTGTTACTTTTTTAAAAATGTTGTGTCTTAACAAATAGAGAGTATACAAAATATAAAATTTACTGAATTATGAAATATTGGATAGTATTAGGATTAATGACAATTGGTTTTTCAGGTATGGCTCAAGAAGTAAATCTGGATGGTAATTTATATGTTGTAAAAGGAAAAGCTATCTTAAAAGAAGGTATCGATATTACAAAAACTTTAACAGCAGACAAACAAGCGCAAATAATAAAAGCTTTAAATGTTCAAAAAACAAAAATAGAATCTCAAACAGCTCAAAAAGTTAACGCCGATGCTCAAGTACTAAACGAAAAAGCAAAAGCTAAAAAAGAAGAGGCTAAAGCTAAGGCAGACGAAGCAAAGAAAATTGCAGCGCAGAAAAAGGCCGAAGCAGAGAAAAAGAAAGAAGAAAGTAAACTTCAAGCAGAACAGCAAAAAGCAGAAAAAGCAAAAGCTCAAGCGGAAGAAGCTAAGAAAAAAGCTGAAGCAGCAAAAAAGAAAGAAGCTAATAAAATTCAAAAAGAGAAGCAAAAAGCAGAAAAGAAAATAGAGGCTGCGAAAAAGAAAGTTGAGCAAGAAAAGAAAAAGCAGGAAAAAATAGCAAAAAAGAAAGCAAAAGCTATCAAGAAAAAAGCTAAAGCAAAAGAAACTTTCGAAAAATTAGGAGAAAAGAAAGTTTCTGCTGAAAATAAGTATAAGAAATTAAAAGAAAAAGGCAAGTTATCTCCTGTAGATGAGGCAAAGTGGCTTAAAAAAATAGAAAAAATAAAAGTAGCTTTAGCGAAAGCGAAAAGCAAGCTTTAATAGTGATTTAGTATATAGTTGTAACATTAGTTAGTGGTTAAAAGCCTCTTGTTTTCGATTAAAAAATCGAAAACAGAGGTTTTTTTTTGTTACCTTGTTTTGGGTTTTTAGTGTCTGTTTTTACCTAAAAAAAACCAAATAAATATGAATAATTATGATAGAGGCATTTGTGATTTTTATAAAGCTCGTCATTTCCTTTAAAAAAATAGTGTTCTATTTTAAACCTAAAGATTAAAAAAAATATAAATGCAAGATCATTTAAATGTTGCTGTTATTCAAGCCGATTTAATTTGGCAAAATCCAGAGGCAAATAGGGCTGCTTTAGCTCAAAAAATTAATAACCTGCCCAAGGTAGTAGACCTGATTGTGTTGCCAGAAATGTTTACAACAGGCTTTACTATGGAGGCGCCTGCCTATGCCGAATTAATGGCAGGAACTACTGTTGTTTGGTTACAAACGTTGGCAGCTTTAAACCACGTCGCTATAACGGGAAGTATTATTATAGAAGAAAATAATAAGTTTTATAATCGGCTTTTGTTTGTAGAACCGTCAGGTAAAGTAACACATTACAATAAACGACACGCTTTTACTCTTGTAGGGGAACAAAAGGTTTTTACCCCTGGTAAACATAAACTAATTGTAGATTATAAAGGATGGAAAATATGCCCATTAATTTGTTACGACTTGCGTTTTCCTGTGTGGGCTAGAAATGTAGAAGATTACGATGTTTTAATATATGTTGCCAACTGGCCTAAACCAAGAATAGCAGCATGGACTGCATTATTAAAAGCACGTGCAATAGAAAACATGAGCTATTGTATAGGTGTAAATAGAGTGGGTGTAGATGGTGTTAATTGCCAATATACAGGCCATTCTGCAGTTTACGATGTCTTGGGAACTAAGATGTCGAATATTTTACCAAACATCGAGCAAACAGAAATAGTAACTTTAGATAAAAAACATATTAAAGCTTACAGGAATACGTTTAAGTTTTTAAATGATAGAGATATTTTTACTTTTTAAGAAGCGTTAAGGTTTCTTCGTAACTCCAATCTGCACGTATAGATTCTGATATTTCGAAATGACTAACACGTTCGGGTTGTACGCCTTTTAAGTAGTTTCCGCTATCGTATTTATTGTTTTTGTTAGTGTCAAAAATAACACGAATATAATATTTCCCTGGGCTGATATCTAGAAAATCTAAAGCTTCCTTTTTTGCAGAAATTTGCTCATATTTTATTTCTCCTTTTGCATTTGTTAATTGCACAATAATAGGATAGGTTGCGTTATTAACTTTAATACGTAAATTCCCGAAATTACTTTTAGGTACTGTTTGTACGGTATAGTTAAGTGTGTCGTTTTTGTCTCCAAAAAAATCTGTTATGGCTTCAGGTAACATTTTTATTTGGTAAGTCGAACTTTCTAATTTTTTAAAATCTAGTGCAAGTGTATTGTTAATGGTGTCAAATTTTGTTTTAAACTTAACTTTTACAGAGTCTGTATTTATAACTGTAATTTTATTCGTGTTAAAAGACTTAAATGGTGTCGATCCATGAATTTTAAAAAGCTCTTTACTACCTATAGTACCAAAAGAGGTTGTTTTAATAATTAAAGTGTCACGCTTTTTATCTTTAAGTAGTACTGTAAAATTGTTATCATAATTTTTGTTTGAGACTTTAAAAATTAAAGAATCAATCTCTAAATCTTTAGGTGTGTACCAAAAATATAAAGAATCTGTTTCTTTGTCTTTAGTAATACGTGATTTGAAATTAGCAGGCGTTTTAGATTTTAAAGTGATTTTTACGTTAGAATAATCGCCAATAAAAGGAAAATCAATTTTGTTGGCTGCGTTTTGTCTTGGTTTAATAACTTTAAAAGCCTCTGCTTCTTTAAAGAGTTTAAGTTTGTATGTGTCGTTATTTGGTACCGTAATAAAATCTTTGTAAAAAGCTATTTTATCAGATTTACTTTGATATTTATTATCGCTATTAGCGTCTTTTATGGCTAATAGTTTGTATTTACCCGCTTTAACATTGTCTATCGAAAATGTCGTTACACTGTCTAGCGTATTTGTAATGTATTTTGGAGTTTTTTTATAAACAATAGAATCTGTGTATGTCGCGTCGGCTTCGTAAAGCATTACAGATACAAACGTGTCCGGTTCTCTGCTTAAAGCATCGTTAATTTGCCCTTTTACACTAAGGGAGTCTATGGTTTTACCTGTAGAAAAAACATACCTAAAATAAGGGTACGGGTTGCCCTCGTTATTATCTTCTATACTATTGCCAAAATTAAAAGCATAAGTAGTGTTGGGTTGTAGGGTGTCAAATATCTTAATTGTAATGTATTTACTAGCGCCTCCCAAGGGTGTTATTTGGGGTTGCGTTTTCATTGGAGGCGAAATAATAAGCTGCTTTTGTAGATTGTTAATTTTAATATACTCGTTAAAATTTATACGAATCTCTTTACCTTTAAAGTTGGTTGCATAATTTTTTGGAGATGCACTTGTAATAACAGGAGGTGTCGTGTCTTTTTCGCCACCAGTAGGTCTGCCTCTGTTTGCGCAATTAACCAATACAAGTCCTATAACAAGAGCTAAAATAAAATTAGAAAGCGTTTTGTTCATTATCTATAAAAACTTTTACACAAACCTACATAATTTTACACATATAATGCTAAGGTATGGTGTAGTATTGTTATGCTATGGCTATAGTAGCAATACTTATTTTTACATTATTGGCTTGTTGCAGCACGTTTATACAAGCCTCTAGCGTTGCGCCAGTTGTAATAACATCGTCTACAATTAATATATGTTTGTTTTCTATTTTGGTTTTGTTATTTAGTACAAAAAGCGTGTTTGTATTGTTCCATCTAGCCCAACGTTTTTTGTTGACTTGAGATGCAGATTGGCTTGTTTTTAAAAGCACTTGGTCTGTGTACGTGGCATTTAAAGCTTGTGCTATTTGTTGTGCAAATTTAGAAACCTGGTTGTAACCACGTTTTTTTAACTTGCTTTTATGCAAAGGTACAGGAATTACAAGATCTATATTTTTATAGGCTTGTACTGTTTTAAGTTCTGCACCAAGCCAATTCCCCAAAGTAAAACCTATGTTTTGATACCCTTTGTACTTTAAACCATGAATTAATTGTTGTACTAAGCCTTGTTTTTCGAAACGAAATAACGCTGTACCGTTTTCTATAATAGCCCTGCCATAAAGTACTTTTTTTATAGCGTTGCTATTGTTAAAATGAAAATTAGTAACCGGTAAATGATGCCT
>CALHCQ010000159.1 GCA_937936645.1 uncultured Algibacter sp. | reverse complement strand
AGTTAGAGCTTTTGTTATTTATGATATATGTTCTAGAATTAATTAAAGTTATACTTATTCTCTTTAGTGACTTTATCTGCAATTATATTTCTAAGCTCTATGATATTAGGCATATTAACATACTTTATATAGCGTTTAAGTATTCTTTACTCATCATCCCCACAAAGAATTTATGTATGATATGACTATTTTTGTAAGGTTATTTGTTTATATAGACCTATTAATTTTAAAGTTTAATATATTTTATTAAATTAGTTGTATGAATATAATACTGAAATCTACATTATTTACGCTTAATAAAGCTCAATCTCTTTTAGATACATTAACAGATGATCAATTATGTAATCCTTCTATAGGTCCTTATTATTCTAGCATAGGATCGCATTTAAGACATGTTTTAGATTTTTATGATTGCTTGTTTAACTACGGAGATAATTTTGTTGTAGATCTTACTTCTAGGAGTAGAAATAAAGATGTAGAACGCCAGTGCTGTACAGCTAGAGATTATCTAAACACAACCATAGAGAAAATTAAAAATTTTAATTTAAACCTTGATAAGGAAGTTGCTGTAATTGATGATATGGGGTTAGGAAAGGTTGAAATAAATTATACTTTTAGCGTATTATTTGTCCAAGCTAACAGTCATGCTATTCATCATTTTGCTATTATAAATTATATTATAGAAGGTTTAGGTTTTAGCCTAGAAGATTCTGATTTTGGTTATAATCCAACTACACCAAAAAATAAAACAGTAAATTGTTAAATTTACTGTTTGTTAAAAAAGCTATTAGTAATACGTTTTAAACCTCTAAAAACTAAAAATATTGCTAACAAGCATATTAAACTTCCAAGTATAACTAATGGTATATATAATTTATCATCTGGCTTACTGAAAGCAAAACTTAAAAATACGGGGCCTAGGAAAAGATTAAATAAAGCAAATATTAATGTTTTTATTCCTTTAAAAAGTTCTGTTCTATCTGTTCTTTTAGTCATTATTATATTTTTTAATTGCTAATCTTACATTTTTATATTTACTAAGTAATTCTTTAGCTTCGTCTTCGTTTATATTTAAATCTGTCATTATCATTGATACGCCTCTGTTAAATAATTTTATATTACTTAGTTGCATATCAATCATTTTATTTCCTTTAATATGGCCAAGCCTAATCATTGTTGCAGTACTAATCATGTTTAAAACTAGTTTTTGAGCCGTACCAGCTTTCATTCTAGAACTTCCTGTTACAAATTCTGGACCAACAACTACATCTATAGGGTATTGAGCTGTTTTAGATAGTGGACTGTTTAAATTACAACTAATAGAACCTGTTATAATATTATTTAATTTGCATGTTTCTAGAACAGAAATAACGTATGGTGTTGTTCCAGAAGCAGCAATGCCAACCACTATATCTTTTTTAGATATAGCGTAAGATTTTAGATCTTCCCAACCTTGATTTTTTGAGTCTTCTGAGAATTCTACAGCTTTTCTTATTGCTGTGTCGCCTCCTGCTATAATTCCTATAACAACATCTGGAGATACCCCAAAGGTTGGTGGACATTCTGAAGCATCTAAAATTCCTAAACGACCACTTGTACCGGCTCCAATATAAAACAAACGTCCGCCAGATTTTAATTTTAGAACTATTTGTTCAATTAATAATTCTATTTCAGGTAAAGCCTTCTCTATAGCTTTTGGGACAGTTTGGTCTTCTTTATTTATATTTTTAATTAAATCTTTTACACTCATATTTTCAAGATGATTGTAGTTAGATTCTTGCTCGGTTGTTTTTATAAAATCCATATATCAAAAATACAATTTTAGTACTATTACTTAATTGTTTTTTTATTGTATAAAATGATAAAAATAAAACCCCTACCATAATATGATAGGGGCCTAATTTTACTAATTATATTATTATTTTAATTTAACAATGTATTAAGTGTATTACTTGCACGCATTGCTTTATTAACAAGTTCTTCATTAGGTTCGTAGTAACCACCTATGTTAACAGGGTTTCCTTGTATAACTTCTAATTCTTTTATTATAGCAGCTTCGTTATCTTGTAAAGCTTTAGCTAAAGAGCTAAATTCATTTTTTAAATCAGCATCTTTTTCTTGTGCAGCTAAAGCCTGAGCCCAATATAATGCAATATAAAAGTGACTCCCACGGTTGTCTAACTCTCCAGCTTTACGAGATGGTCCTTTTCTGTTTTCTAATAATTTATCAGTAGCATCATCTAATGTTTCTCCTAGAACTTTTGCTTTAGGGTTTTTATTTACCTCACTAAAGTGTTCTAACGATACTGCTAATGCTAAAAATTCACCTAAAGAATCCCAACGTAAATGGTTTTCCTCTGTAAATTGTTGTACGTGCTTTGGAGCCGAACCACCTGCACCAGTTTCAAAAAGTCCACCACCATTCATAAGCGGTACTATAGATAGCATTTTTGCACTAGTTCCTACTTCTAAAATAGGAAATAAATCTGTTAAGTAATCACGTAAAACGTTACCAGAAACAGATATTGTATCTAAACCTTTTATTAAGCGTTCACATGTATAAGTCGTTGCTTTTACAGGAGATAATATTTTAATATCTAAACCATTTGTATCATGGTTTTTTAGATATGTATTAACTTTCTTAATTAACTGGGCATCATGTGCTCTGTTTTCATCCAACCAAAATACAGCAGGAGTTTGAGAAGCTCTAGATCTTGTTACGGCTAATTTAACCCAGTCTTGAATTGGAGCATCTTTTACTTGACACATTCTCCAGATATCGCCAGTTTCTACATTATGTTCTATTAATGTTTTTCCTGATGCATCTATAACACTTACAGTACCTGTAGATGGTATTTCGAATGTCTTGTCATGAGAACCATATTCTTCAGCTTTTTGAGCCATAAGGCCTACGTTAGGTACAGTTCCCATTGTTTTAGGATCGAAAGCACCATGTTCTTTACAAAAGTTTATTGTTGCATCGTATACACCAGCGTAACTACTGTCTGGTATTACAGCTTTTGTATCTTGTTGTTCGCCTTTAGCGTTCCACATTTGTCCAGAAGTACGTATCATTGCTGGCATAGAAGCATCAATAATAACATCACTAGGAACATGTAAATTTGTTATTCCTTTATCAGAGTTTACCATTGCTAATGCTGGACCATTGCTTAAAGCATTGTTTATATCTTCTTTAATTTCGTTGCGTTTAGCTTCTGGAAGTTTTTCTATGTTTTCTAACAGGTTACCAAATCCATTATTTACATCTACACCAATTTCTTCGAATATGTCGTTGTGCTTTGTAAATAAATCTTTAAAGTAAGCTTTTACTGCGTGACCAAATATAATAGGGTCACTAACCTTCATCATTGTTGCTTTCATGTGTAATGAAAACAATACACCTTTATCTTTAGCGTCTGCTACTTGTTGGTCTAAAAAAGCAGTTAGTGCCTTTTTATTCATAACCGTAGCATCAATAATTTCACCTTCTAATAAAGCGACATCACTTTTTAGAATTGTTTTGTTCCCTTGAGTATCTTTGTGCTCTATAGTTACGCTTGTTGCGCTTGCAATTGTTACAGATTTTTCGTTGTGTGCAAAATCGCCATCTTGCATGGTAGCAACATGTGTTTTGGAGTCTTTTGTCCAAGTACCCATAGAGTGCGGATTGTTTTTTGCGTAATTTTTTACTGCTTTTGGAGCTCGTCTATCCGAGTTTCCTTCGCGAAGTACAGGATTAACGGCACTACCTTTTATTTTGTCGTAACGAGATTTAGCATCTTTTTCTTGGTCAGTCTTAGGCTCGTCTGGATAATTAGGAATAGCAAAACCTTGAGATTGTAATTCTTTAATAGCTGCCTTTAATTGTGGTATAGAAGCACTAATGTTAGGCAATTTTATAATATTTGCTTCAGGTTTTTTTGCTAATTCACCTAGAATAGCTAAATCGTCTGGTACGCGTTGGTCCTCTTTTAAAAAATCTGGAAAAACAGCTAAAATTCTTGCCGCTAAAGAAATATCTTTAGTTTCAATATTAATACCTGAAGATGCAACAAAAGATTGTACTATTGGTAAAAAAGATCGTGTTGCTAAAGCTGGAGCTTCATCTGTTTTAGTGTAGATAATTTTAGACATTCGTGTCGTGGTTTTTAATTGTTAGAGGCTTGTAAAAAAAGCTATAATATGGGTCGCTTAATTTTAAGCCATGCGAATATACAAAAAAAGTGAATTGTTTTAGAAATTTTAAACGACTAACTAAGTATATCTACTTAAGTTTTAGCATAAAATTAAAAAAGTATGTTTGTTTCAAGAATATGTTATTAAAACCATGCTATTTTTAAGTTGTAGTATGTGTTATTTGCTTTTTGATTAAAAAAACAGATAGAAACAAAAAAAGTCTTGATTTTAAAATCAAGACTTTTTTTGTAGTTATAAACGTGGTTTTATTAACGACGTTGTTCTTTAATTCTAGCTTTCTTACCAGTAAGACCTCTAAAGTAAAAGATACGAGCTCTACGTACTTTACCTTTTTTGTTAACTTCTATTTTTTGTAATGCTGGTAAGTTTACAGGGAATATACGTTCTACTCCAACAGTACCAGACATTTTTCTAATTGTAAAAGTTTCAGAAGTACCAGTACCTCTTCTTTGTATTACTACACCTCTAAAAAACTGAGTACGAACTTTTTCGCCTTCTCTAATTTCGTAGTAAACTGTAATTGTATCTCCAGCGCTAAACTCTGGAAAATCTTTTCTTGTTACAAACTCGTCTTGAACAAATTTTACTAAAGATTCCATATCTTTATATTTATTTAAATGATTAATTCAGAACAACATACACGATTATCGCCAGAGGTTAACCCGAAATTTGGGTGCAAATATAGTTAATAATTACTAATTAGCAATTATATTTATTATTATTCGTCTAATAAGTCTGGCCTACGTGCTTTAGTATGTTTGTAAGCTTGCTCTTCCCGCCATTTTTCTATTTCTGGTGTGTTACCACCAAATAAAAGTTCTGGTACTTTCCAGCCTTTATAGTCTCTAGGTTTGGTGTAAATAGGAGGTGCTAGTAAATTATCTTGAAACGAATCGGTTAGGGCAGAGGTCTCGTTGCCTAAAACACCAGGTATTAAACGTATTATAGCGTCGCAAAGTACGGCTGCTCCTAATTCTCCTCCAGATAGTACATAGTCTCCTATAGATATTTCTTTGGTTATAAATTGATCTCTAACACGTTGGTCTACACCTTTATAATGACCGCATAGTATTATAAGATTTTTTTTTAATGATAAATGATTTGCTAAGCCTTGTTTTAAGGTTTCTCCATCTGGTGTCATGTATATTACCTCATCATATTCACGTTCTTGTTTAAGTTTCGATATACACTTATCTATAGGCTCTATCATCATTACCATGCCTGCGCCACCTCCAAATTGCGTGTCGTCTATAGATTTGTGTTTATTTGTTGTGTAGTCTCTTAAATTATGAAAATGAACCTCAACTAAATTAGCTTCTATAGCTCGTTTTAGTATCGAAGCCTCGAAAGGGCTTCTTATTAATTCGGGTAAAACAGTTATTATATCTATGCGCATGTTGCTCTTTTAGTAATGATTTTGCAAATATAAATTATTTGTAGATGATTTTAATTTATGATTAACAGACTTAATGCATTATCGTTTAACACGATTTATCAACAATAAAAAAAGCCTTAAATATTT
>CALHCQ010000158.1 GCA_937936645.1 uncultured Algibacter sp. | reverse complement strand
ATTTTAAATGCTAAAGCAGCGAAAGGCTCCTTTACATCTGGCTTACGTAAAATCTCTTTTCCAGTATCTGGATCGGTACCAATAATACCCTCTTTATCTGTTGGAGATGGTAAGTAACGACATACAGCATCTAATAAGAATTGTACCCCTTTGTTTTTAAACGCAGAACCACAAATCATTGGAATAATAGCCATATCCATTACAGCAGCTCTAAGTGCAGCGTGCACTTCTTCTTCTGTAATAGAATCTTCATCTTCCATGAATTTCTCTAGTAAGTTCTCGTCGTAACTTGCTACTTCTTCTATTAATAAAGCTCTATACTTACGAGCTTCTTCTTTCATATCTTCTGGAATATCAATAACGTCAAAAGTAGCGCCTTGTGTTTCATCATGCCACACAATAGCTCTGTTTTTAACTAAATCGATAATACCTTTAAAATCTGCTTCGTCACCAATGTTTAATACGATTGGCACTGCGTTAGATTTTAACATATCTTTTACCTGTTGGCAAACAGCTAAGAAGTTAGATCCTTGACGGTCCATCTTGTTAACAAAACCAATTCTTGGTACTTTATAGTTATCTGCAAGTCTCCAGTTAGTTTCAGATTGTGGCTCAACACCATCTACTGCACTAAACAAGAATACTAAACCATCTAATACACGTAAAGAACGGTTTACTTCAACCGTAAAATCTACGTGACCAGGAGTATCAATAATATTAAAGTGATATCCTTTTGTATTTGGTGTTGCTTCTCCATTTTCGATAGGGAATTTCCACTCACAAGTTGTCGCTGCAGAAGTAATTGTAATACCTCTTTCTTGCTCTTGCTCCATCCAGTCCATAGTTGCAGCACCATCGTGTACTTCTCCAATTTTGTGAGAAACACCCGTATAGTAAAGAATACGTTCTGTTGTTGTAGTTTTTCCTGCATCAATATGTGCAGCAATACCTATATTTCTAGTGTATTTTAAATCTCTTGCCATATCTTATTAAAATCTAAAGTGAGAGAATGCTTTGTTAGCTTCTGCCATTTTGTGAGTATCAACTCTTTTCTTAACAGCTGCTCCTTCTTCTTTAGCTGCTGCTAAAACTTCTGATGCTAAACGTAATGCCATAGACTTCTCGTTTCTTTTACGAGAATAGCTAATTAACCATTTCATTGCTGTAGATACTTTACGATCTGGACGAATTTGCATTGGTATTTGAAATGTTGCTCCACCTACTCTACGGCTACGTACTTCTACGTGAGGCATAACGTTAGATAATGCATCTTTCCAAATCTCTAAAGCTGTTTTTTCTTCGTCTGTCTTTTTAGACTCTACGATATCTATTGCATCGTAAAATACTTTAAAAGCGATAGACTTTTTACCATCCCACATCATCATGTTAACGAAACGAGTTACTAACTGGTCGTTAAAACGAGGATCCGGTAAAAGCGGTCTCTTTTTTGCTGCTCTTTTTCTCATGTCTTCTTCTTAAAGTTTTAATTACTTCTTAGGGCGTTTTGCACCATACTTAGATCTACGTTGCGTTCTACCCGATACACCTGCTGTATCTAAGGCACCACGTACAATGTGATATCTAACTCCTGGTAAATCTTTTACCCTTCCACCTCTAACCAATACTATCGAGTGCTCTTGTAGATTGTGACCTTCTCCACCGATGTATGCATTTACTTCGTTACCGTTTGTTAAACGAACCCTTGCTACCTTACGCATTGCTGAGTTTGGTTTTTTTGGAGTCGTTGTGTAAACACGAGTACACACACCACGTCTTTGCGGACAAGAATCTAAAGCAGCCGATTTACTCTTCTTGGTTATTTTGGCTCTTCCTATTCTTACTAATTGTGAAATTGTTGGCATATATATTATATATAAATTTAATAATCCTCTTCTAAGAGGGCTGCAAATTTATTAATTTAATTTTATATTTCAAACCCTAAACAACTAATTTTCAGAAGAATTTGACAAAAATGATGTCTTTGCATATTATATACATTTGTTTTACGTTAGATTTACAGAATAATACACCTCTTTTTTATTGTGAAAAAAAACTACTTTATAGCCTTATTAATTTGTTTTACATACGGTATTAAAACAAATAGTCAAGACTTGCTTTTAAACATAAGTGGCAACAATATTCTAGAAACCAGTAAAATAGATAGTTGTAACTATTCTAAAAAACATAAAAACTATAAATCTATTAGCAAGGAAGTTTTACGTATTCAAAACTTACTTTATAAACAAGGCTACATAGAGAACAAACTAAATAAACTAGAAAAATTTAATGACAGCACCTACAAAGCTAAAATAGAATTAAATAAACTTTATAAAAATATTACAATACATTACAAAGCGAACACTATACCAAAAAATTGGCTAAATGGTATATCTAATACAGTAACAGACACCCATTTTGTTTTAACTTTTAAAGATATAGAATCTAGTTTAAAGTACCTAAACTCAAAACTATCTGAACAAGGTTACCCTTTTTCTAAAATAAAGCTAAATGATATTACAACAAATAAAAACGCTTTAAGTGCACATTTAGATGTCGCTATTAAAAACAAAAAACGAACCATTAACAAAATTAAAGTAGAGGGTTATAAAAAGTTTCCTAAATCTTATTTGAAACATTTTCTTAAAATTAAAAAAAATCAAACTTTTAATTTAAATGCTATTAATAAAAAAACCGAATTATTAAAAACTCTTAAATTTGCAAATCAAATAAAGGCTCCAGAAGTCTTATTCTCTAAAGACTCTACCACCTTATACTTGTATGTAAAAAAAGCGCAAACAAATACTTTTGACGGGTTTCTTGGTTTTGGCACAAACGAGGATACTAATCGATTAGAGTTCGATGGATTTTTAAACCTAGGCTTGGTAAATAATTTAAACTACGGAGAAACATTTAGATTATTATACAAAAGCGACGAAGGAGATCAAAAAACTTTTCAAGCCAGTTTATCGCTTCCTTATTTATTTAAATCGCCAGTTGGGGTAGATTTAGAACTAAATATATTTAGAAGAGATACTTCTTTCTCTACAACAAGGCAGGCTTTTAAACTTAATTATCAAATAAACTCGAAACAAAAAATAGCAGCAGGTATAACAGGCACAAAATCTAGTAACTTGTTACCAACAAATTTTGTAACTCAAATAGAAGATTTCGACACCTCTTATTACACGTTAGCTTACAATTACATTAAACCCGAGCTAGAAAACTTATTATTTCCAGTAAACGCATCGTTCAGTTTAGAAACAAATTTTGGTAACAGGACAAGTAATATTTCAAAAGAACAACAATCTTTAATTTTAGCTAATGCCTTTAAAGTTTTTAATTTAAATGCTCGTAATAGTATATACATACGATTAAACGCAGAACAATTAAATTCTGATACTTTTTTTGAAAATGAATTACGTCGTTTTGGAGGTATAAACTCCATAAGAGGTTTTGAAGAAAACAGTATCCTAGCTTCTCAATTTGGCCTTATAAACTCGGAATATAGATACAAATTAAGCAACGGTATATATGTACATACCATAATTGATGCTGCTTATTTTGAAAACAAAATTAACGATAGCAGGCAAAAACTTTTTGGCTACGGGTTAGGATTAGGAATACTCACTAAGTCTGGTTTATTAAAATTAAATTATGCAAACGGCAAAAGCGAAGACCAAAAGTTTAAACTATCTAATTCTAAAATTCATATTAGTTTAAAAGCTACTTTTTAAATTAGAAATGATCTATATTTCATAAAGAATTAATAATGGTTTACTCACATAAAAAATCTATTTCTAATAAATATACATTTACATTTTTTAATAAAGTACAAAAAAGAACAAGAATAAATCAAACATTAGTAACTAATGTTGCCTCAAATAAATGACTAAAATGAAAAGAAATTTTAGATTTAACGTCATTCTCATCAACCCTAGTTAAACCTAATTCTACATGTAAAGATGTTACAGCTTTACCTCGAATTCCGCAAGGTATAATATTATCAAAATACCCAAGATCGGCATTCACATTTAAAGCAAAACCATGCATTGTAACCCATCTACTAGCCCTAACTCCCATAGCGCAAATTTTACGTGCAAATGGCGTATCTACATCAAGCC
>CALHCQ010000157.1 GCA_937936645.1 uncultured Algibacter sp. | reverse complement strand
CATACATTTTCTACAATATCGTCTGCTAATCCTAGTACAGCAGCCATGGTGCTTGGTTGTTTCTCGCATGCTTTTTGCATAGCAAGCGCACGTTGCGATACAAGTTTTAAACCGTCGTCAAAACTTAGCGCTCCGTTTGCTACAAGTGCAGAAAATTCACCTAACGAGTGTCCAGCTACCATGTCTGGTTTAAAACTATCTCCTAATGTTTTTGCTAAAATAACCGAGTGTAAAAAGATGGCAGGCTGGGTCACCTTAGTTTCTTTTAAGTCTGATGCACTACCTTCAAACATAATGTCTGTAATGTTAAAACCTAAAATTTGGTTGGCCTTATTAAAAAGATCTTGTGCTAAAGGCGAGTTTTCGTATAAATCTAAACCCATTCCAGTAAATTGTGCTCCTTGACCAGGAAATATATATGCTTTCATTAATTTTCAATTTTGTTTAAAACGCAAAAATAACACTATTTTTTTTGATGCATATTACTTTATATGCTGTTATAGCTTTTGTTAAATATAGACGGGTGGATTTTAGTTACAGGCCAACACTTGCAAATTCTGCACAGCGTTCTCCATCCATAGCAGCCGATATAATACCGCCTGCATAGCCACCGCCTTCGCCGCAGGGAAATAAACCTTCAATTTGTGGGTGTTCTAATTTCTCATTACGAGGTATGTTTACTGGCGATGAGGTTCTTGATTCTACACCAATAATATTCGCTTCCTGCGTGTAATAACCTTTCATTTTTTGTCCAAAGGCTTCAAAGCCTTTTCTTAGTCTGCTTCCAATTAATTTAGGTAGTAAAGAATGCATTGGAGCAGATTTTAAACCTGGTTGATAAGAGCTGTCATTTAAATTATTAGACAAATTACCTTCTACAAAATCTGTTAATCTTTGTGCTGGAGCTACTTGACTTCTACCTCCAGCCGTAAAAGCTAAATTCTCTAGGCTTTTTTGATATTCTAAACCTTTTAAGGGGCCAAATTTTTCGTATTTTTTTAAATCTTGGTCAGCATTAATTTCTACAACAATACCCGAGTTTGCATATAAATTATTTCGTTTAGAAGGAGACATGCCGTTAACCACAACCTCTCCATTTGCTGTTGCAGCTGGCACTATAAATCCGCCAGGGCACATGCAAAAAGAGTACACTCCACGTTTGTTAACTTGGTGTACTAATCCGTAAGATGCTGCGGGTAATTTTGAGTCGCGTTCTCCAGAGCAATGATATTGTATGCCATCTATAATGTGTTGAGGATGTTCTACTCTAACACCCATGGCAAAAGATTTTGCTTCTAATTTTATGTTTTTATTATGTAAAAGGTAAAAAATATCTCTGGCAGAATGTCCAGTTGCTAAAATAACACGGTTACTAGCCATTTCATTTCCGTTATGTAAATGTAGCGCTTGTATTTTATTGTTTTTAATAGAGAAATCGATAACCTTAGTATCAAAATGAACCTCACCACCATACTTTAATATAGTTTCTCTTATATTTTGAACAACTTTTGGTAATTTATTGGTGCCTATATGTGGGTGTGCATCAACTAAAATTTGATCTGTAGCACCGTGATAAACTAAATTCTCGAAAATGCGCCTTACATCTCCACGTTTTAAACTTCTGGTATACAGTTTGCCATCACTATATGTTCCGGCACCACCTTCGCCAAAGCAATAATTAGAGTCTGGATTTACAACATGATCTCTATTAATAGCCTTTAAGTCTCTACGTCTATCTTGTACGTTTTTACCACGTTCTAAAACAATAGGTTTAAAACCTAATTCTATACAGCGCAAGGCGGCATACATTCCTGCAGGTCCAAAACCAATAATGTGTATGGGTTTGGCTTTACTTACATCTTTGTATTTAAAATGATATTCAGATTTCTCTGGTAAAGGCTCTTGTATATAAACGGCAATTTTATAGTTAAAAATTATTTTAGGCTTCCTAGCGTCTATAGATTTTCTAAGAATTTTAACGCCAGTAATCGCTTCTTTTTTTATGTCTAACTTAATTGCAGATTTTAAAATTAGAATATCATCGCGATCTTCTTCTTTTAATGTAATACGAAGTTGTATCTCTTTTACCATTTAGCAAAATTAATGAAAAATAGAACGATACAACTTCTCTTATTTCATCAATTTTATTGATGCCTAATAATAGGCACACTTTATTTTTTCTTATAGGTTATAAAAGAAAAGTCGTATTTGTGTTTTTCATCTTTGGCATAAAAAACTGTTTCTACTTCTTCCCATTGTAACAAATCTAATTCAGGAAAAAACGTATCTGCTTCAAAACTTTCATGAACACGTGTAAGCTCTATTTTTGTGGCTAAATTTAGTGCTTGTTTATAAATTTCGCCACCACCTATTATATAGGGTTGGCTGTCGCTTTTAGCAGCATCTATAGCGTCTTGTAAGTTGTTAACTAGTATAACACCATCTGGAACGTGGTAGTTTTCTTGTCTGCTAATTACTATGTGGGTTCTATTTGGTAGCGGTTTGGGGAAGCTTTCGAATGTTTTGCGCCCCATAATTATGTGATGCCCATTTGTTAGGCTTTTAAAACGTTTTAAATCTTCGCTTAGGTGCCATATTAAATCATTGTTTTTACCAATGGCATTATTTTCTGCTGCAGCAACTATAATTGTTAAATCTTGAGTTTTAGTTTTAAAAATTTTGCTTTGCACCATTTTTGTTTCCTCTTTAATTAATCCTTTCTTTAGTTGCTCTATGCGCTCGTTTTGTTTGTTTACTAATTTTTCTAACTGTTTTTTTTCCCATGCTTTACCAAGGAATTTATGAATAACAAACACATTAAATGCATGATATAAAAATATAAAGAGCCATAATAAAATAGCGTATAAAAACCATTCTTTACCCATTATAGTAAAATCTTCACCAATACCAAGTACCGTATTAGCAAGTATTAAAAATGCTGCTCCAATTAAAAAAATAATGAAATGTGTGTAGACTCTTTTTTTTTGTTTTATTCTTTTTTGCGCATTCTCTATAAGCTCTAATTGTTCTTTATCTATGGACTGGGTTTTTGTCTTTTTTCCAAACATATCTTTCTCTTGTGTGGTGTAAAGTTATAACATTTTAATTAATGTTTTAATAGAATATAATCTTTAAAACAGTGTTTTATAGGGGTTAAAGTGATTGTTTTTTTAATTTTGTGTTATTAATTACACGGGTTATTGGGTGTTTTTTTTACAAGTTTATTTTTAATTGTAGAATTATTGGTAAATTTAATAATTCTTAAGGCTTATTAATATAATTCTTTATTATTGATAAATTCTTTCCTAAATTTGAGTATAACGATAATATAAAAACAATGGCTATATCAAAACAATATTTAAAAAGTAAACCGGTGTGTAAAGTTACTTTTTCTATCGACGCAAAAGATGCAAAAGAAGTTTGTGTTGCTGGATGTTTTAATAAATGGAATACAGAGTCTACTCCATTAAAAAAATTAAAAGGAGGAACTTTTAAGGGGTCATTAAATTTAGATATTAATGATTCTTACGAGTTTAAGTATGTTGTAGATGGCGAATATATAAACGAGCCGCAAGCAGACGCCTACAAATGGAATGATTATGCTTCTAGCGAAAACAGTGTTATTGAACTTTAAATTGTAGGTTAGATTTTCTAGTTCTATACAGCTACCTGCCCTTTAATATGTGGGTGTGGGTTGTAATCTTGTAATTGAAAATCTTCAAATTTAAAGTCGAATATATCTTTTACCTCTGGGTTTATTATCATTTTAGGTAATGGTCTAATATCTCTAGAAAGCTGTAGCTCTAGTTGTTTATAGTGATTGCTGTAAATATGCGCATCACCTAGAGTGTGAATAAATTCTCCTGGTTGATAGCCGCAAACTTGAGCCATCATCATAGTAAATAGGGCATAAGATGCGATGTTAAAAGGAACGCCTAGAAATATATCTGCACTACGTTGGTACAATTGGCAAGATAGTTTACCATTAGCTACATAAAATTGAAAAAAAGCATGACATGGCGGTAGTGCTGCTTTGCCATTGGCTACATTTTCGCTAAAAGATTTCGAGTTGTCTGGTAACACCGAAGGGTTCCAGGCAGAAACTAACATTCTGCGACTATTAGGGTTGCTTTTTATAGAGGCGATAACTTCTTTTATTTGGTCAATTTCTTCTCCGTTCCAATTACGCCATTGGTAACCATAAACAGGACCCAGGTCACCATTTTCGTCGGCCCATTCATTCCAAATACGCACACCGTTTTCGGTAAGGTAATTAATATTAGTGTCTCCTTTTAAAAACCACAATAATTCGTGAATAATCGATTTTAGATGTAATTTTTTTGTTGTTACCATCGGGAAACCCTCACTTAAATCGAACCGCATTTGGTGCCCAAAAACACTTTTTGTTCCTGTGCCTGTTCGATCTCCTTTTTCATTACCGTTTTCTAAAACGTGTTTTACTAAGTCGTGATATTGTTTCATGGTGTAAGATTGTAACCGTATTTTAATTTTAAAGCTTGTAAATGGTATTACTCGCGCTTAGAGATTTCGTCTCTTATGTTTGCTGCAGTTTCGTAATCTTCATTATTAACAGCGTCGCTAAGTAGCTTTTGTAAATCTTCAGTGCTTTTAGAACTATAGTTGTTACTAGATGTCTCTGGTTCTGTGTCTGCTGTTAATAAATCTTCCGATAGTATAGCGTCTTCTGTTGCATCATCAGCGTCATCTTTTGTAGGTTCTATTTTTAAAAATATACCTGCTTTATCTAAGATGTTTTTATATGTGAAAATAGGTGCATTAAAGCGTAGAGCCAATGCAATAGCATCGCTGGTTCTTGCATCTATAATTTCCTCAATCTTATCGCGTTCGCAAATTAGACTAGAGTAAAACACACCGTCTACTAGCTTGTGAATAATAACTTGTTTTACAACAATGTCAAATCGATCTGCAAAATTTTTAAATAAATCGTGTGTTAAAGGTCTTGGAGGACTAATAGCTTCTTCTAAAGCTATGGCTATCGATTGTGCCTCAAAAGCACCAATAACTATAGGTAATTTTCGGTCACCATTCATTTCATTTAAAATAAGTGCATAGGCACCATTTTGTGTTTGGCTATACGATATTCCTTTGATATTTAAACGTACTAAACTCATAATTTATTAAAACACAAATAACTGTTTAAATTAGCACTTTACCAAACTAAACATTTTAGTTTGCTTAAAAAGGGCTCGTTTAAACACTTATTTGTTTCTGTTAATTTAATGTTTCTATTGAGCTTTAAACGCTTTTAATTTTGTAATAAGTTCTGGTATTACAGTAAAGGCATCACCTACAACGCCATAATCTGCTGCTTTAAAAAATGGTGCTTCTGGGTCTGTATTAATAACAACCTTTATTTTTGATGCGCTAACACCTGCTAAATGTTGTATGGCTCCAGATATTCCAATAGCTATATATAAATTTGTTGCGACAGGCTTTCCTGTTTGCCCAACATGTTCTCCATGAGGTCTCCATCCTAAATCTGATACTGGTTTAGAACAAGCTGTAGCAGCACCTAATACATCGGCTAACTCTTCAATCATACCCCAGTTTTCTGGACCTTTTAAACCTCTACCTGCCGATACTACAATATCTGCATCAGCTATAGTAACTTTATCAGAAGCTTTATCTACAGCATCTACTGTAACTCCTAGGTTACTCAGTGCAGGAGTGAAATCTTCTGTGGTAGTATCTGCACTTGTTTCTACTAAACCAAATGCATTGTTAGATAGTCCAATAATTTTTATATCAGAGTTTATTTGAGCGATTTCGAAAGCTTTATTTGTAAAAGCAGAGCGTTTTACGGTAAGTGGTGCAACCTCTGTTGGTACCTCTACAACGTTAGATACATATCCGGCATCTAGATTAATAGATAATAAAGGTGCTAAATATTTACTGTTTGCACTAGAGCTTAATACGACAACTTTTGCTTCTGCTTTTTCTGCAGCTTGTTTTAAAGCATCTGCATAACCTTTAGCGTTAAAGTTTTCTAACTCTGTACTGCTTATGTTTAAAATTTTATCTACGCCATATTTTGATAAAGTATCTGTGTTGTTTGCATTAATAGCAACGGCTGTTACTGTTGTGTTTAATTTATTGGCTATGGCTTTAGCGTAAGAAGCCACTTCTAGAGCTGCTTTTTTTAATACGCCTTGATCTGATTCTGTATATACTAAAACTGACATCGTGTTTGTTTTTTGTTTTTAAGTAAAATAATATACGATTTACTTGGTATTCGTTTTGTTGATTTTAAGCTAAATAAAGGAGTTATATCGCTTTTGCCTCGTTGTGTAATAAATTAATAAGTTCATCAAGGTTATTGGCGTCAACTAAAGTAACAGCACCTTTTGCTGCTGGCTTTTCAAACTTTATAGAGTTGCTTTTAGCACTACTTTCTATTGGTTCTACAACCTGTAAAGGTTTTTTTCTAGCCATCATAATACCACGCATGTTTGGTATTTTTAAATCACTTTCCTCTACCAGTCCTTTTTGTCCACCAATCACTAATGGAAGCGATGTTGTTATACGTTCTATACCGCCATCTATCTCTCTAGTGGCTTTTGCTTGTGTACCATCTATTTCTAAACTAGTACATGTATTTACAAAATTAGCATCTATTAAAGCCGCTATCATACCAGGCACCATACCTCCGTTGTAGTCTATAGATTCTCTACCGGAAATAATTAAATCGTAATTATCATTTTTTATAACGTTTGCAATTTGTTTGGCAACCGTAAGGCCATCTGTAGCCGCTGTATTAATACGTATTGCAGCATCTGCACCAATGGCAAGCGCTTTACGTAATGTTGGTTCTGTTTCTGCTCCGCCTACATTAATTACAGTTACTTTTGCACCTTGTTTTTCTTTAAACCACATGGCACGTGTAAGTCCAAATTCATCGTTAGGATTTATTACAAATTGAACGCCGTTTGTGTCAAAAGTAGTATCGTTATCTGTGAAATTTATTTTTGAAGTGGTATCAGGCACATGACTGATGCAAACTAATATGTTCATGTTATTTGAGTTAAATGGTTTTAAGAGCTTTTACTCTAAAATATGTTTTAAAAAGATCTTTATTATATTAGATATATGAAACAAAGTTAAATATTTTATTTTAATCTATTGTCTTCATATAAATCCTAAATAAGAAGGTTTTTTTTATAAGTATGTAATAATTTATAAAGAAACTTAATATACGTAATAAATTTAAAAAATAGAGCGAAACTGAAAATATTTCGTTTGTAAGCTATTTAAAATAGTGAATTTTTAAAAAAAGGTGGTAATTTTTATCTTTTTCATTATTCTTTTTTTAATATAATTCTAAGTAATAATTAGTATTTTTGCGTTCATAATAAAATTATTTAAATGAAGACAATTCAATTTAGAGAAGCTATTTGCGAAGCGATGAGCGAAGAAATGCGCAGAGACGAAAGCGTTTACCTTATGGGTGAAGAAGTAGCAGAATATAATGGTGCTTACAAGGCATCGAAAGGTATGTTAGACGAATTTGGAGCTAAACGAGTTATAGATACACCTATTGCCGAGCTAGGTTTTGCTGGTATAGCTGTAGGGTCTACTATGACAGGCAATAGACCCATTGTAGAATACATGACTTTTAACTTCTCTTTAGTTGGTATTGATCAAATTATAAATAATGCTGCCAAAATTAGACAAATGTCTGGTGGGCAATTTAAGTGTCCTATTGTATTTCGTGGCCCAACAGGTTCTGCAGGGCAATTAGGGGCAACCCACTCGCAAGCATTCGAAAACTGGTTTGCTAACACACCAGGATTAAAAGTTATTGTACCATCTAATCCTTACGATGCTAAAGGGCTTCTTAAAGCTGCTATTCGTGACGACGATCCAGTAATTTTTATGGAAAGTGAGCAAATGTATGGTGATAAAGGTGAAGTGCCAGAAGGTGAATATGTTTTACCAATTGGTGTTGCAGAAATTAAGCGCAAAGGAGATGATGTTACTATTGTTTCTTTTGGGAAAATAATAAAAGAGGCTTACAAAGCTGCAGACGAACTAGCTAAAGAAGGAATTTCTTGCGAAATTA